>NZ_JBSQVP010000054.1:0-15200 GCF_055136605.1 Aquaspirillum sp.
CTCTATAACGACTCTATAAAAATTATTCGCTTGTTAGCTTTTTAGAATTTTTATTAAGATAATTCTTTGGGTCTTTTCTTTTTTGATATTCTTTTCATATTTGGTTTAACTTAAAAATTTAAGAAAAAACAGTATGACTAATTACAATGAACTTGGGCAGGAATATATAAGTTACGCATCTGCACCCCAATTAGTTGCATATGGGACCCTCTCATTCCAGTGTGCTGCTGTACTTTCTGCACTGCGCCAAGAAGTTGTTGACTATAAGAATAGTGAATCTATTCCTGTTCTAGTTAGTGACCTTTTACGGCTACTGTCTCGACTGGACACAGTTTTCTACTACTCATCTCGAGTAGCAGATTACCTAAAAGAGATCGAATTACTGCCGAGAGGTACAGGTGTGCTAGGAGCCGATGTACCAGATAAGGATTTTTGTCCACCACTGCAAATTACGCGTAATCACAAAGAACTAGGCATGGAATTTGAATCGCTGATTCTGCACGCTGTGGCTGCTCTTGATAACCTTGCCAATTTATTTGCTGCCCATTGTGGTGGATGTGAAATTTTGAACGTTAAGGGTAAAAGAGTTCAAGTTTATTTTAAGGATGCACGTAGATTACTTGAGAATTCCATGCGATTTGATAAAAGGGCGAAGTACCTCCTAGAGGTGCTTAATGAATGCGAGTCGACGCTTAACGATATTGTGTTATCGATTGGGAGGAAAACACTAAGGAATCACTTAGCTCATGAAACCCCCATTGCAGACCTTACAGAATCGCATTTCATGATCTACTGGTTAGCAGATGGCAGAGTGCTTCGGTTTGACCATGAAGTTTATGGTATGCCCTTAGTCGCATCTGCACGAACTCTCATTCAGACTGTAACTTACTTGGTTATGAAGTCTGTTGCCATTTTATTGGTAACGCCTGATTTAACACTTGCAAAAGAAAAAATAGATGTCGCCCTAAAATTAAAGCGTGATTTGTGTGAGCCTTCTTGGAGTAATCCCGTTGTTTCTTGGCGAAGCTATATTTCAACAAACAAGAGTCATCCAGAATTTACAGTAGTAAAAACAAATGCAGACGGATTTGTCATGAAAAACGTTTATTTGAATCCAGATGTTTTCGAATTTGCAATGCCATTTAATGGGAGATGGTGATCAGAATTTCCATTATTTAAGTGGAAAAAGGATACTGAATTTACTAAGGGCGAACACGTGGTTCGCCCTTTTTTTTTCTTGCTGCTGAGATGTGGCTAGAAAATCACCAATAAACCCCACATTGCCGCCAAATTCACCAACCCCAACAACTGCGCTGCGCTGCCGAGGTCTTTCGCACGTTTAGCGAGAGGATGACGAGCGAGGGAGGTGTGATCGACGGCGGCTTCAATCGCCGAATTAAACAACTCAATCACTAATGTTGCCAAAGAACTGGCCACCAAAATCGCCCGACTTACCCTCATGATATCCGGCCACCACAACGCCAATGGAATCAACAGCAAGGCCAGCAAAGTCAGTTGCCGAAAAGCATCTTCATGCCGCCATGCCGCTGCCAGCCCTTCAATCGAATAGCCCAAAGCATGCCAAACCCGTTTGATACCAGACTTGCCCTTGAATGGGCTTTCCTCCGGTGCTGGTGTGCTCACGCTGTGGCCTGCTGATGTTGCTGCACAGCCCGTTCCACCGCATCAATAAACAAACTGGCGACCGGACAACCAGTTTGCTGCATGATTTCGCGGAAACACGTTGGACTGGTCACGTTAATTTCCGTCAAACGATCACCAATGATATCCAACCCCACCAATAACAAACCACGCTCACGCAACACCGGCCCTAACGCCTCGGCAATGGCGCGGTCGGCATCAGACAATGGCCGTGCTTCCCCTCGGCCGCCTGCGGCTAAATTACCGCGCGTTTCCCCCTCTTTCGGAATCCGCGCCAAACAATAATCCACCGGCACCCCATCAATTAACAACACCCGCTTATCCCCCTCAGTGATAGCAGGGATATAGCGTTGTGCCATGATGGTGCGGGTTTGTTGGCGTGTCATCAGCTCTAAAATCACCGATAAATTAGGGTCGTGGTCGGTAACACGGAAAATACTATCGCCGCCCATGCTATCTAACGGCTTCAAAATCACATCTTGGTGCGTCAAGATAAAATCGCGTAACACCTCATATTGTGAGCTAATGGTGGTCGGTGAAATCCATTCTGGAAATTCTAAAATTGCCAGTTTTTCATTGTGATCGCGCAAGGCTTGACCGCTGTTGATACACAATGCCCCTTGCTTTTCTGCCAATGTCATCAAATGCGTAGCGTACAAATATTCGCTATCAAACGGCGGATCTTTACGCATAATCACTGCGTCAAATGCCGTTAAAGCGGTTGTCTCTGGCTCGCCTTGTTGAAACCACGCATGAGGATCGCCCGTCAAAAACAACTGACCTGCGGTTGCATACACCTTGCCATCTTCTACCGTTAAATCAGCAGCGGTGAGGTAAGAAATTTGATGGCGGCGTTGGGCAGCCTCTTCGATCATGGCAAAGGTGCTGTCTTTGTAGATTTTCAAATGATCGAGTGGATCGGCAATAAAAGCAAAGTGCATCATGATTCCTTAGGCGGCAGTCGGTGCGGTGCGTTCAAGTTCGAGTGCCCCAGCTAACAGGGCAAGACGTGCCACAACACCATAGGCATATAAACGATTGGTTGAGTCTTCTGGGCCACAAGTCCGGTCGGGCAAACATGCACCATCGAAACTCATCGGCGAGAAGTGCATACCGGGGGCATTCAGGTTCTCATCGCGGCCACGTCCCGTATGTACACGATAGAACCCACCGACCACATGGCGATCCATCATGTAAATCACTGGTTCGGCAACGGCTTCACCCACGGTTTCAAAGGTATACACCCCTTCTTGCACAATCACTTCGCTGACTTGTTGCCCTTCTTTGATCACCGACATTTTATTGCGTTGCTTGCGGTTGAGGCCGCGCACATCATCAGGGCTTTTGGCAGTCATCACACCCATGCCATACGTCCCTGCATCGGCTTTCACAATCACAAACGGTGCCACATCAATTTCATATTCACGGTATTTGCTGCCAATCCGCTGCAGAATGTCGGAGACAGTATCGGCTAATTCATCTTCGCCTTGTCGCTCGTGAAAATCGAGCGCACGACAACCGGCAAAATAAGGATTGATTAACCACGGATCGAGATCGAGTAAGTTAGCAAACTCGGTAGCCACTTGGTCGAAAGCACTGAAATGCTGCGTTTTACGGCGCACGGCCCAACCACCGTGAAGCGGTGGTAAGAGAGTTTGTTTAATGCCTTGTAACAGATCAGGGATGCCGGCGGATAAGTCGTTATTCAGTAAAACAATACATGGATCAAAGCCATCATCACCGACGGTAACCCGATCTCCCTCGCGGCGTAGCGGTTCGAGGGTCAGTTGTACGCCATCGCCCGCATCCAGTTGGGTGATCTCATTGATATCTGGCGACAAACTACCTAAACGCACCTGTAACCCAGCCGTTTCTAAAATATGCCGTAAGGCGGCGATATTTTTCAGGTAGAAAGTGTTGCGGGTATGGTTTTCTGGAATCAGCAATATACTTTTGGCACGGGGGCAGGCGTGTTCAACAGCGCTGGCAACGGCTTGTACCGCCAACGGCAACGCATCGGGATTGAGGTTGTTAAAACCACCAGGGAATAAATTCATATCCACCGGTGCCAGTTTGAACCCACTATTGCGTAGATCAACTGAACCATAGAACGGGGCTTGATGGTTGCTCCATTGATTACGGAACCAGTGTTCAATTTGTGGTTGGGCAGCAAGAAAACGCCGCTCTAGTTCCAATAACGGGCCGGTCAAGTGGGTTGCTAGCGAAGGTACGGGCATACTCTTTCCCTATTGTTTGGGATTCAAAGGCTCATCTATGGCGGTGCCTCGCCGCATTTTCAATCGAAACACGACGATTTCATCCGGAATTTAGGTAGGGCATACCGTCTGATGGGCCGGTGGCAAGGCCGGTTCAGCATACGCGCTCTGCCAACGTTGTAACACCTCTGGCAAGTGACAACGATGATTTTGTCCCCCTTGGTGTTCAATCTTGATGGCGCCGAGTACGCTGGCAAACTGCAAAATACTCAACCATGACCAGCCTTGGTGTAAACCATACAACACGCCTGCGCGGAAAGCATCTCCACAACCAGTGGGGTCAATCGCTTGGCTGATGGGGGCGGCGGCGACATGCAGGGTGGTGTGATCGGCAAGATAGACGTCACTGCCGCCAGCCCCTTGTGTAATCACTACCGCTTGCAGTTGGCCTTGCCCTGCTAGGGTATGGGCAGCGTGTCCGGTGCGTTCAGTAAATAGCTCGGCTTCATATTGATTTAAGGTCAGCACATGGGCCAGTTTGGCACAGTGTAAAAGCTCTTCCCCACTCAATAACGGTAACTCTTGGCCGGGGTCGAAAATAAAAGGAATCTGTGCTGCAGCGAGTTGAGGCGGAAAGGCAATATCCCCTGCTCGTCCCGTCGGGGCAACAATCGCCCATTTCACCGCCTCGCGTACTTCACTAATCTGATTTTGATCGGCAAAGTTCATTGCACCGGGATGAAAAGCAGTGATTTGGTTACCGTCTTGATCGCTATTGATAAAACATTGTGCAGTGTAGTGCGCTGGCAAGACACGGATATAATCGGTCCGTATCCCTTGTTGGTTCAGATAGTCGTGATAGCTGGCAAAATCTTTACCGACTGTCGCCATCAATAAAGGCTGGGCTCCTAGTTGGTGTAAGGTATAGGCAATATTGCCACCACAGCCGCCGAACTCTCGCCGCAATTCTGGTGTCACAAAGCACACCGAAAGTCGGTGCAAATGGTCGCTTAAGAGATGTTGGTGAAAATGACCGGGATAATGCAGTAGGGTATCGTAAGCCACCGAGCCACAGACCAAGATCGACATTGCTGTTGCCTTTACATCAGAAAAAGAGCAAACATTCTAAGCGCATCAGTCGGTGATCACCATGCAACAAGCACAAAAAGGATGAAAATATGGCATTGTTTAGCCGCCGCCATTTGATGATGGCCGCATTGATTGCTGCTTGCAGTCCCCTCTCTGCGTGGGCAGGTTCAGCACTCGATCAGGCGCGTTTTCCTGATGTGAATGGCAAACTACAGTCGGTTGAAAATTGGCGTGGGAAAGTGGTGGTGGTCAATTTTTGGGCGACATGGTGTGCCCCTTGCCGCGAAGAAATGCCGATGTTAAACACCTTTTCACAACGGTTTGGCCCACATGGTGTCGCGGTGGTGGGGATTGCTCTGGATCAGAAAATCCCCGTTAAAAATTTCGCCCAACAATTTTCTATTACCTATCCACTGTTGGTGGCGGATAACAGTGCTTTGGAGTTGATGCGGACGATTGGCAATAAAATCGGCGCTTTGCCTTTTACCGTGGTGCTAGACCGTGATGGCAATATCACGGCCCGTCTGACCGGTAAAATCACCGAACAAAACCTACTAGATGCTGTTAAACCGCGCCTCTAAACGGTTTAGGCCATTTTAGGTTCTACGGTGGTATGCGTAGGGGTCGTTTGGTTGCCACAGACGGCGGCCAAACTGGCACGAGTGGCATGATAAAGATGAGTGATGTCTGCCTCAGTGGTGCAATAAGGCGGCATAAAGTACACTGTTTTCCCAATGGGTCGCACCAAACATTCGTGTTTTAACATCTCACGGAAAAAAGCGAGGGCAAAATCATTGCGTTCGCAGACCACATCAAACGCCCAAATCATCCCACAGTGGCGGAAATGTGTGACCCACGGTAAATCACACAAGCCTTGTAATTGCTGGGTGAAAGCCTCGGCTTTCTGCTTATTGCACTGCAATACCTGATCTTGTTCAAAAATATCGAGCACCGCCAGCGCCGCCGCACAAGCCAAAGGATTCCCCGTGTAGCTGTGTGAATGTAAAAAGCCGCGTGTGACATCTGGATCATAAAAAGCGTGATAAACCGCATCAGTGGTGAGCACGACAGATAACGGCAAATAGCCGCCGGTAATCCCTTTTGATAAACATAGAAAATCAGGTGTGATCTCGGCGTGTTGGTGGGCAAAGAAGCGACCGGTACGGCCAAAGCCAACGGCGATTTCATCTGCAATCAATAACACGTCGTAACGATCGCACAGCTCGCGGATACGCCGTAAATAATGTGGGTGATACATTGCCATGCCGGCCGCCCCTTGGACTAAGGGCTCGACGATCATGGCGGCAATTTGTTGATGTTGTGTGGCGAAGCACTGTTCTACTGCCTGTGCGGCGTGTTCGGCGAGTTGCTCTGCATTGATGTCTGTGCTGGCGTGTCGGTTATCCGGACACGGTACCGATAGACCTTCAAGTAACAGCGGGGCGTAGGTTTGACGAAATAAGGGAATATCCGTCACTGCCAGTGCACCAACGGTTTCACCGTGATAGCTGTTTTCGAGATGCACAAAACGCGTTTTCTCTGGTTGTCCTTGATTGCGCCAATAATGAAAGCTCATTTTCAAGGCAATTTCTGTTGCCGAAGCGCCATCCGATCCATAAAAAGCATGGCCCAGCCCAGATAACGCACCAAGACGTTCTGACAATTCAACCACAGGCCGATGGGTAAACCCTGCCAGCATCACATGTTCCAGTTGATCCATCTGGCGGCTGATGGCAGCTTTGATGCGTGGCTCATTATGGCCAAATAGATTAACCCACCATGAACTGACGGCGTCTAAATAACGAGCGCCTTGTTCACCATATAACCAACTGCCTTCCCCACGAATAATAGGGACAATCGGTAGGGTTTCGTGACGTTGCATTTGGGTGCAAGGGTGCCAAACCGCTGCGCGGCTGCGTGCTAATAAATCCTGAGAGGGCGACATCGGGCGACTTCCATAAAAAACAGGCCCACGAGGGGCCTGTTGTCAGTGTGCGAAAACAAGTATTAAGCGATGACGATTTCGTTGTGATTTTGTAGCATCGCGCTACGCATTTTTTGTAGGGCTTTCGCTTCAATTTGACGGATACGTTCTGCTGACACATTGAACTCAGCGGCTAAATCATGCAGGGTTAAGCCACCATCGTCAGCTAACCAACGTGCTTCAATAATGCGGCGACTCCGTGCGTCGAGGCTTTCTAACGCTTCGTGAATCCCTTCTTTTTGTAAGCGGTCGAAAGCTTTGCGTTCAATTTGATGGGTGGGCTCGTTGTCGTGGTCGGCAAGCCAATCGATAGGCGAAAACGCATCATCATCGTCGTTGTCTGCGACCAAACCGATGTCTTGCCCGCTCATGCGGGTTTCCATCTCGCGTACTTCTTCGGGTTTCACGCCTAAAGCCAAAGCAATATCTTGTGCTTCGCTATCGCTGAGTGCGCTAAAGCCACGTTTCATCGAGCGCAGGTTAAAAAACAACTTACGCTGTGGTTTGGTGGTGGCGATACGCACTAAGCGCCAGTTACGCAAGATAAATTCGTGAATTTCCGCTTTAATCCAGTGCACCGCAAAAGAAAACAGCCGCACACCACGGGTGGGTTCAAAGCGTTTGACCGCCTTCATCAAGCCAATGTTGCCTTCTTGAATCAAGTCCGCCTGTTGTAAGCCATAACCAGAATAGCCGCGTGCAATCGACACCACGACTCGCAGGTGTGACATCACCAGTTCGCGGGCAGCGTCAATGTCCTGGTGTTCTTGATGACGGGTTGCCAATTCAAGTTCACGTTCTGGGGTCAGCATCGGGATGCTGTTCACCGCTGCGATATAGCTCTCCAGACTGCCGTTGCTGGATGGAATTGGTAATGCGAATGCTTTGCTCATCTTTCGCTTTCCTTTCCGGAAGATGTCTTCTTTGTTTTTATTCTAGCACTCGTCTATGGAGAGTGCTAGAAATAGACTAGTTTTTTAGTCAAGTATTTTTTTATCGCAACTATAGTGTTTCTCTATCAAAACTGACTTAAAGCAGCGATCGAATGTGACCATTGTTTAACCACTATATTAACCTTGTCTTAAATACGGTTGGCATCAGCGTGGTTCCAGTTTGCGCAATAAGCGCGTGCATGTCCATGCCGCAGTTAAACAAGAGAGGCCAATGATACTGACAACCAACAAGGCACTTTCTTCCAAATTTAGGCTGTGTAGTTCCGCTTGGCTATGATAGAGCGCGGCAAAATCAGCAATCAAAGGATTGAGTGTCGCGATAAAGGCTTGAGCCAAGCCCCATCCTAATGCCGCAGCAATTCCCCCTTGCCACACTGCCAAATAGAGAAAAGGCCGCCGGATAAAGGGATTGGGAGCACCGATCAATTTTGATACTTCAATCGCATCACGGTGTGCCAAGATCTGCATACGAATCATATTATGGGTGACCAACAGTAAGGTCACTGCCAAGCTTGCACCTAACACCAAGGTGAAATGTTGTAGCACAGCCAAAATTTGTGCCAATTTGCGCGCCCAACCGGCATCAAATTGCGTATTTTCGACCAGCGGTAAGTGACTGAGTTCCACCGCCAATTGTTCCATCTGTTCTGGCGTCAGTTCTTTTGGGCGGATGATAAAAGCATCTGGTAGGGGATTACCGCCAAGGGCTTGGCCGATGTCTTGTAGATTTTGTTTTTCTAGTAAGACTTTCAGCGCCTGTTCACGGCTGATAAATTCATAGTCGGCGATTGACTTATGCTGGCGCAAATGTTCATCCACCACGACAACATCAGTCCGTTCGGCATTCAGCTCCATAAAGACGGTAATTTCGGGCTTAACGGTCAACCCTTGGCTCCATTGTTGGGCGCTGCTGACCAAGAGATACAGACAAACCGGCAGTGCCACGGCCAATCCCAACATCGCCAGTCCTAATAAACTGCTTAAGGGTTGCTGGAGTAGTGTGCGGAGTGCTTGGCTTGCTGCCCGCAGGTGTAAATAAAAAAAGCGTTGCATACACACCCTAGCCTAGTTTGCCTTGAGAAAGCCGAATAGTGCGTTGGCCATATTCGCGCATCAATATTTCATCGTGGGCTGAGATCACAATCGTGACGCCAACCTGATGGAAGGATTTAAACAACTCCATAATATCCTGTGCATAAGCGCGGTCGAGATTGCCGGTGGGTTCGTCGGCTAACAAAATGGCGGGTCGATGGACGACGGCGCGGGCAATACAAAGGCGCTGTTGTTCACCACCGGATAAGCGCACCGGATTCATTTTCTCTTTATTAAGCAAGCCCACCTTGTCTAGGGCGGCCCGAACACGCTTGGCGGCTTCTCGGCGATCAAAACCAATAATTTCTAATGGCAACAGCACATTTTCATGCACAGTGCGGTCGAACAGAATTTTATGATCTTGAAAAATCAAACCAATGTGTTGCCGTAGATAGGCCAGTTCGGTGGGGTGCATCTTAGAAAGATTTTGCCCATTCACTGTCACTGTCCCACGGTTGGCACGTTCAATGCCAGCAATCAATTTCAACAAGGTGGATTTGCCGGCCCCTGAATGGCCGGCAAGAAACACCATCTCACCCTTGTCGATTTGAAAGGTCAATTGGTTAAGAGCTTCAATCCCGCCAGGATACACTTTGCTGACTTCAGAAAATTGAATCATCGGGTTGGGTGAGGGGGCGCTGGTCATGGTTAGCTTTGCTTAATCGAATAACGCATCGATATAGTCACGGGCATGGAAAGGACGTAAATCGTCTAAGGTCTCACCAACACCAATAAAGCGCAGTGGCACGGGGCGTTCGCGAGCAATGGCCGCAATCACGCCCCCTTTTGCTGTACCGTCCAATTTAGTCAAAATTAGACCGGTTAAGCCCAAGGCATCATCGAAGGCTTTCACTTGTGTGAGGGCATTCTGTCCGGTATTGGCATCTAATACCAATAAGGCTTCATGTGGTGCACCGGGGAGTGCTTTGTCAATGACACGTTTGACCTTTTTGATTTCTTCCATCAAATGTAACTGGGTGGGCAACCGTCCTGCTGTATCCACCAAGACAATATCGATTTTGCGGGCAATGGCAGATTGAATGGCATCAAAACAGACGGCAGCGGCATCCCCTTTTTCCTGAGAAATCACGGTCACATTATTACGTGCACCCCATTCAGCCAGTTGCTCGCGTGCTGCTGCGCGGAAAGTATCCCCTGCGGCGAGCAAGACAGATAAACCTTGACCTTGGAAATATTTGGCCAATTTACCAATCGAGGTGGTTTTACCTGCACCGTTTACCCCCGCCATCAGGATAATAAAAGGACGATGTTGATCGGTTTGTAACGGTTTTTCCAACGGCAAAATCAGTTCATGTAGGGCATCTTTCAGCGCACCTTTTAATTCACTGGCGTCTTTGAGACCTTTTAAGGATACACGCTCACGCACTTCTTTTAATAAGTGTGTGGTAGCAGGGACGCCCATATCAGCGGTTAATAAGACTGTTTCGAGTTCTTCGTACAAGTCTTCGTCGATTTTGCCCCCACCGAACAACCCCGCCAGCGATTTACCTAGCTTATCGCGTGTCTTGGCAAGGCCACTTTTCAGCCGCTCTGTCCATGACAATTTACGAGAGGCTGGCGCCTCTGCTGCTACAGGCGGTGGTGGTGGGGTGACGGTGACGGTGACGGGAACCTTTGTCTCGATAACAGGCTCGGATACCACCACAGGTTCGATTGATTCGGCAGGGGGGGCTGTTGGTGTGGTGGGCTCGGTGCTAACAACGGGCTCAACAACTGGCGGTTTTTTCTTTTTGAAGAAACTAAACATGAGAGAATTGATAAACCATCTGCGAAATAAAAACAGGTGACATTACAACAGTCAGTCAGCGCAATTGGCACAAGGGTGTTGACTGTCATCGTGGTGGCAAGCCAACTGGTTGACAGTGGCAAGCCGGTCAAAATCGGAATTGTATTCGGTTTTTCTTCTGCTTAGGACATGAACCATCATGGCAAAGCTTTTTTCTCTGCGTTCGGTGTTGTGTGGTCTGCTGCTTGGTGTCTCGATCACAGCACAGGCAGAAACGGTAGAAAAAACTCTTGATAACGGCTTAAAGCTGATTGTCCGTACCGATGAACGGGCCCCAGTTGTGGTGTCACAACTGTGGTATCGCGTCGGTTCGGTCGATGAAAGCCAAGGGTTAACCGGTGTTTCCCACGCATTAGAACACATGATGTTCCGTGGCACACAACAGGTTGGTGACGGTGAATTTTCGCAACGCATTGCTGCTTTAGGTGGAAAACACAACGCCTTTACCAGCCGTGATTATACGGTTTACTTTGAACAATTAGCGGCAGATCGCGTAGAAGAGGCCATTCGGCTAGAAGCCGATCGGATGGGGAATTTGCGGATTGCTGATGATTTATTCGCTAAAGAAATTCAAGTGATTCGCGAAGAACGCCGCTTGCGGACTGATGATCAGCCGACAGGCGTGTTATTTGAACAATTGTCTGCCCAAGCATTAGTCGCCAACCCAGCGCGTCATCCGATTATTGGTTGGGCCGATGATCTACATACCATGCAGGCCAGTGATTTACGGCGGTGGTATCAAATGTGGTATGCACCAAACAACGCCACATTGGTGATTGTTGGCGCGGTTAAACCAGAGCACGTGTTCCGCATGGCTGAAAAACACTTTGGTGTTTTACCAAAACGTCCCATTCCGAACATTGTGCCACGACAAGAACCGGAACCGTTAGGTCTCAAACGTTTTACGGTCCATCGTCCTTCCGAGCTGAGCTATCTTGCTATGGCATGGCAAGTCCCTCGTCTATCGCCCAATCAAGCGCAAACAGATGCCCCTGCGTTGGCGATGCTGGCGGCGGTGTTGGATGGGCTAGAGTCATCACGATTGCCGAAAACACTGGTCAGAGAACAGAAATCTGCCAGTTCAGTGAGTGTGGATTACGACATGCTGGGACGGGGTGCTGCGCTATTTACCATTACCGCAGTGCCGGCGGCAGGGGTGGCTGTGACGGATATGGAAATGGCCATTCGTAAACAGCTGGCGCAATTGGTGAAACACGGGGTGAGTGACAGCGAGTTACAACGTCTGCGTACCCAAATGCGCGCTTCACGGGTCTATGAAAAAGATTCTTTATTTGGTCAGGCCATGAATTTGGGGCGGTTGGCATCATTAGGGTTTGATTGGCGTCAGGAAGACACTTTATTAGAACAATTGCTTGCGGTGACCAGTGCCGATATTCAACGTGTGGCTCAGCGTTATCTAGTCGATCAGCGTTTAACTGTCGGTGTGTTATTACCAGAAAAAACGACAACTGTTGCAATCGCAAAAGGGGCAAAACATGCTAACTAAGGTGATGAAACCGTGGCGACAGGTGCAAGTGGCTGCTTTGGCTTTGGGGATGGCGTTGAGTACCAGTTGGGTTCAGGCCCAACAGTTGCTGCGCTGGCAAACCGAACAGGGTGCGAAAGTGGTGTTTATCGAGAGCCGTAATCAACCGATATTAGATGTGCGGGTTGATTTTAATGCGGGTTCTTGGCGCGACTCACCGCAAAAAGCTGGGTTATCCGCCCTGACGCTATCGTTATTGCAAGCCGGAACGACACAATATTCTGAACAAGCCTTAGCAGAAAAACTGGCCGATCAAGGAGCGCGCCTCAGTAGTTCCATTGAAACGGAGCGCGCTGGCTTACAACTGCGAACCTTAAGCAGTGAGCCACAGCGTACGGCTGCTTTAGCGTTATTGACAGATTTATTAGCCAATCCCAGTTTTCCTGTGGCAGCGGTTGAGCGTGAAAAAAAACGCACCATCGAGGGCTTAAAACAGGCAGAAACGGATGCGGCAAGTGTGGCAGATCGTTTATTGACCTCTGCCATCTACCCAAACCATCCTTATGGATATGAGGCGCTGACTTCGATTGCAACGGTTTCTCGTATTCAACGCGCCGACATTTTAGCCTTCTGGCAACAATACTATCAGGCCGCTTCCGCTACAGTCACGCTCGTCGGTGATATTAGCCAACAGGATGCTCGAGATATTGCTCAATCGCTTACCCA
The DNA here is from genome assembly GCF_055136605.1 of Aquaspirillum sp. Classification (NCBI taxonomy): domain Bacteria; kingdom Pseudomonadati; phylum Pseudomonadota; class Betaproteobacteria; order Neisseriales; family Aquaspirillaceae; genus Aquaspirillum; species Aquaspirillum sp. The sequence continues at coordinate 13,016 of NZ_JBSQVP010000054.1, forward strand.
AAAGCTGCCACGCCCCAGTTCGCCACAGGCCACATTAAACAAAGTGCCTGCGGTTGCTTCTCAATCGTTGATTAAACGGCCTCATCCATCCTCTCAGGTGCATATCATGTTGGGAATGCCGCTGTTGCAACGGCATGACCCTGACTACTATCCGCTTTTGGTCGGCAACTATATTTTGGGCGGTGGGGGATTTGACTCGCGTTTGATGAAAGTGCTGCGCGATCAGCATGGGCTGACATATGGTGTGAGCAGTTATATGAGTCCATTGCGTGAAGCTGGCCCCTTCGTGATTCAGTTGGCCACAGAAAAAAAGAATGCGGATAAAGCGGCGAACCTAATCGATTCGGTGGTTCAACAATTTATTACGCAGGGGCCAACGGCTGAGGAGTTGACTCAGGCAAAAAATCATCTCATTGGGGGTTTCCCGTTGCGCCTAGATAACAACCGTAAATTGCTCGACTATGCGGCGGTAATAGGTTTCTATGGTTTGCCCGATGATTTTCTCTCTGCTTACACCCAACGTATTGCTGCTGTCAGCCGTGAACAAATTCAACAAGCTTTTGCGCGCCGTGTGGCTTCCCAACAATGGCAACGGGTGATGGTGGGTGTTGAGCCTTAATCGCCAGAGCAACGCCAATGCTAAAATGCAACTTAAGCGATTTTATATTGGATGATTGATGTCACATTCAGCACGTAGTCAGAATAAAGGCAGCCACAAAGTACGGATTATCGGCGGCAGTTTACGCCGCCGCTTGATTACTTTTCCCGATAGTGAAGGCTTACGCCCTTCTCCAGACCGAGTTCGTGAAACCTTATTTAACTGGTTGGGACAAGAAATGACTGGCCAGTTGTGTTTAGATGCTTTTGCAGGCAGTGGTGCTCTTGGGTTTGAAGCTGCCTCTCGTGGGGCAAAAGCGGTATTTATGTTAGAGGCCTCACGTATCGCTGTGGCGGCATTAAAGGACAATCAAAAACAACTGACTGCGCATACCGTACAAGTGGTGCAAACGGATGCCCTCGCGTGGATGCGACAAGCGAAAGTGCCATTTGATACGATCTTTCTTGATCCGCCTTTTGCTTCCGATTTATTACCTAAAGCATTAACGTTGATCCAACAGCAAGGATTACTGACGGCTACCGGTTGTGTCTATATTGAAACTGGATTGTGGCCAGAGCCTGAGCAACTGTCTGGTTGGGATGTGGTGAAACAAGCAAAAGCGGGTCATGTGCATTACGGTCTGTTGCGATTAGCTGCGGCAGCGCCTTAGTGCTGTCTTGCAGTGAAGCGGTAGCAATGCCACAATCCACCACGAAGTAAATACTTGAGGAAAATAGTATGGCTTTAATCATCACCGACGAATGCATCAACTGTGATGTCTGTGAACCGGAATGTCCCAACAATGCGATCTCGCAGGGTGAAGAGATTTATGTGATTGATCCCAATCTCTGTACGCAATGTGTGGGTCACTATGACGAGCCACAGTGTCAACAAGTCTGTCCTGTGGACTGTATTCCTTTGGATCCTGCGCACCAAGAAACCCATGATGAGCTGTATCAGAAATATTTGATCATCACGGGTAAATCGGCGTAAGACTGAATGCAGTCCGCTAACCTGATGAATTGAAATAAAAAAGCCCGTTTATGCGGGCTTTTTTACTTTTTACGCAAAAATTTTTTGCAAAAAGCGCTTGACTGGTCTACGAGATGTCTTTATAGTTCGGGTCTCTTTCAGGAGGGATTCCCGAGCGGTCAAAGGGATCAGACTGTAAATCTGACGGCTCTGCCTTCGAAGGTTCGAATCCTTCTCCCTCCACCAGAATTTGTTGTAATAGTTTTAAATTGGCGGTGTTAAGCAGGCGGGTGTAGCTCAATGGTAGAGCAGAAGCCTTCCAAGCTTACGACGAGGGTTCGATTCCCTTCACCCGCTCCAGTGCAATAAGTCAAAAGGCCCATGTAGCTCAGGGGTAGAGCACTCCCTTGGTAAGGGAGAGGTCGGCGGTTCAATTCCGCCCATGGGCACCATCTTCTTTTTGTTTGGCTTAAAAGTCAAAGGAAATGTCCGATCATGGCAAAAGAGAAGTTCGAGCGTACCAAGCCCCACGTTAACGTAGGTACCATTGGCCACGTTGACCACGGTAAAACCACGCTGACCGCTGCAATCACCACTATCTTGTCGAAAAAATTC
>NZ_JBSQVP010000055.1:0-14776 GCF_055136605.1 Aquaspirillum sp.
AGATAAGGCTTTTAGTTCACCTTAAATTGCGTCAGTAGTGTTTCCATGCGATTAGATGCCACACGGGTTTGTTGTGCGCTTTGTTCACTTTGTAAGATAACCGCTTCGATGTTTTCTGCTGTATCCGCCACATGGCGCACATGCTGATCGTGGGCATGGCTGCTGTCGGCAATTTGTTTAATTGCTTGCAACAACTCCCCCACCAAACGATGGGCGTCACCGTTTTCGCTGGCGGCACTGGCGGCGAGTTTTAAGCCTTCTTCCATATCGCTCATGCCGGTTTCCATGCTGCTGACTGCGCCTTGTGCCTGTTGTTGAATGTTGTCGATCATCTGACGAATTTCATGTGTTGCACCCGATGTCCGTTCCGCGAGCTTACGTACCTCATCCGCCACCACCGCAAACCCCCGCCCACTTTCGCCTGCTCGAGCGGCTTCAATCGCTGCATTCAGCGCCAACAGATTGGTTTGGTCGGCAATTTCACTGATAACGGCGACAATTCGGCCAATTTCGGTTGTGCTTTGCGCCAGCTGTTGTAACGTCTGCGCCGAGGTGCCCACGGATTGTTGAATGCCTTGTGAGCGGGAGCGAATCATCTCCACCTGCCCTGCGGCGTGGTGGGTGAGTTGTTCTAACTGTTGCTGCACTTGGGCGGCGTGGGCGCTGGCGGTGTCGATTTGGTTGCGCTGTTGCCCCAAAGAATCCAACATTGCCGCCGTTTCTTCTAAGATATGTAAACCTGTTGAGCGGGTTTCGCTTTGTGCTACTTCGGCTTGGCGGTTGGCGGCGGCAATTTCGTGTGAAGATTGCACAATCCGCCGCACAATACTTTCCAACTGATCAATAAAGCTGTTCAGCCATTGTGTCATGGTGGAAATTTCGTCTGGCTTGTGCGCTTGTTGTGCCAGACGTTGCCGCAGGTCGCCACCGCCTTCGGCAAGGTTGCGAATCATGCGAATACTTTCGCGCAAGCGGCGTGACAGGTGACGGGCACCAAATTGATAGAATAAAAATGCACCAAAAAAATGCAGAAATAAAGTCAATAATGCCCCAACCCAGTGCGGTAAATCCAGTGCATAGCTGGTCGAACTGGCGACACCACCGGCAACCAAACTACACGCTAGATAAAACTTCATCAGCCGATAGGCCACAGGGCGGTTGCGATAGACCTCTTCCAAATCGGCTTCACACATCAAGCCCCAAGTATCAGGCGAACCAGGCAACTGAAAGGTTACACCGCGACCAATCACCGGAATATGGCGATAGTCGGCATAGCCGGGATAGGTGACAAATAGGTTTTCACCTCGGCGGATGGTTTCGCGCACACCTGGATGTAATTGACCGGTGGCAGGATCGTTGAAGATCAGCTCCAATTCGGTGCGTTTTTGAACTTTCACCGTCCCATAAGGGGTGCGGATGCCGTCTTTTAAATTGTCGCCTAAGGTAAATGCTTTATCTTCAAAGCGTGAACGAGACAGTGCTGTGCCTGCTTTAACCGCAGGATCAAACACCGATTTCGCCATAAATAAATAGTTGTCACCCGAGTCGTGAAAAATATGGCCTGCTTCACGTTGAATCAGGTCGCTAATCACATCATTCGGTACTCGGCCACACAAAATCGCTACCGTTTGTTGGTCTTTGATTAACGGCAAATAAAACATCAGCGTCATGTCATCATGAAACTTTGAGCTAGATGGGCCGAGTTTTTCTGTCCAAGGGTCGGCGTATGGACCATGTAACAAGCGTTGTTGCTGGATATGCGCTAATACTTTGGCTGGGGTATCACTGACACCAATACGGGCAGCGTGGCTAGAGGCTAAAACCTTACCCGCCAAATCAAGAATAAACAGTTCGGAAAAATCTTCAGCCAGCTGCAAGCGCCGCGCCAGTGTTTGATGGTCGAGCTGTGGCCACCGCCCTAAACACGGTTGTGCTAAGGCGTTGAGGTGGCTCCATTGTTGTTCTGCCCACTGTTTCAACAAATTGACACGGGTTTGTGCAATCCCAGTAAAGACTTGCTCCAAACCTTCGTAACGGTGGCGGTTGAGCAAACAAGACCAGCGCATGGCAAGCTTGCCGCTTTTACCGAACCAAGGCAGCCAGCGACGTTCGCTGTCACTCAGCGGCATAGAGTGGCTATGAAGTTGCATAAGGCGTATCCCCAAATGGCCTATTGTTATTGTATGAATGCGACAGGCTTTTGTTGTAAATGCGACATTTTAAGCAACTAACATGCCGCAACGCGACATTTTTCTTAATAAAAAAAGGAACAAACAGTGTTTTATGCTGTTTGTTCCCTTTTCTAATTTTTAACGGTGTTTTATTGATATTGATTAGCCGGTGTTGCGTAAGCCAGCGGCAATCCCGTTAATGGTTTGATGAACAGAATATAACGTTGCCTCATCATCCGGTTGTGCCCGCAGACGGCGCAGCAATTCCAACTGCACAAAGTTCAAGGTATCGAGGAAGGGCAAACGACTCTTGAGCGAACGTGCCAAGGTTGGGTTAGCGGTCAGCAACTCGGCGCCATCGGTAATCAAGCGGAAGGCGTTGACGGTGCTTTCCCACTCTTGGCGAATCATGCCGAAGATACGCTCACGCAAGGCGGCATCTTCAACCAACTGGGCATATTCTGCCGCAATGGTCATGTCCGACTTTGCTAACACCATCTCCATATTATCCAACACCACTTGGAAGAACGGAGACCCACGGTACAAGGTGCGTAAGCGTTCAACACCGGCATCACCATGTTGTGCAATAAAACTTTGTACCGCACTGCCCATGCCATACCAACCCGGCAATAACACCCGCGACTGCATCCAGCTAAACACCCACGGAATGGCGCGTAAATCCTTAATACTCTCCAGCGTTTTGCGCGAAGCAGGGCGGCTGCCGATATTCAGTCGTGCAATTTCACGAATCGGTGTGGCTTCAAGGAAATACTGCATAAAGCCTTCGCTCTCCACCAACTGGCGATAAGCGCGGTGCGCCGCCTTCGACAATTCACCAAGCAAACTCTCATCGGTACTGACATGGGTGTGATTGGCTAAGCTGGCTTCGAGGGTGGCGGCTAACAGCGCTTCGAGATTGCGTTGACCAATTTCTGGGTCGGAATACTTAGACGAAATGACCTCGCCTTGTTCGGTAATACGAATTTGACCCGCTACCGTGCCGGGGGGCTGGGCGATGATGGCTTCGTACGATGGGCCGCCGCCACGTCCCACTGACCCCCCACGACCATGGAACAGGCGCATTCTGACACCGGCAGCTTGGAACACATCGACCAAACGGCATTCGGCCTGATAGAGCTCCCATTGGCTGGTGAAATAACCGCCGTCTTTATTGCTGTCCGAGTAACCGAGCATCACTTCTTGCGTGTCATCGCGGCTACGCAACATATTGCGATACCACGGCAAGGCAAATAACTCGCTCATCACCCGAGCGCAGGCATCCAAATCTTCCACTGTTTCAAATAATGGAATGATGTTCATGCGGGCGGTGGCTTGGCCGTTGTTGGGCAATAACAGGCCGGTTTCTTTCAAAATCAACGCCACTTCCAGCAAATCAGAGGCTTGAGCACAGTTAGAGATAATGCAATTGGGCAGCGCTTCTTCGCCATAGCGTTGTTGCAGCGCCTGTGCCATGCGGAAAATGGCCAACTCTTTTTCAGTCAATTCATCGTAGCTGACGAAGGGAGAATATAACGGCCGCGCATGGCTGAGTTCTTGCAGCAATAAGGCCCGACGTCCTGCTTCATCCAATTCCAGATAATTTTCAACACCAGCGTGATGGAATAAATTTGCTACCACATGGGCGAAAATTTCCGCATGTTGCCGCATATCGAGTGGCATTAAGAAGAAACCAAATACCTCCACCGCACGGCGTAGGCGTTTTAACCGACCTTGGGTCAGGACACTGCTGCCATGTTGTTCCAGCGATTCGGCAATCGTCCGCAGATCGTCGCTTAATGCCTGTTGATGTGGGTACGGTTGGCTATCGGGTTGTTGATAGCGGTGTTGATAATTGACGCCAAGGGCGGCGGCGCTGGCCGAGAGACGAGCAAGAACATGGGCTAAAGCGCGGCGATAGGGTTCTTCACGGCGGCTTTCAGCATGGTCGGGGGAGTGTTCAGCCAGCGCTTGCAGGGCTGGACTGACTTGGATATGTCGCAAAGACAGCGACATTTCACGATACAGCCCTTCTAATTCATAGCCATAGTGACGGAACGCCACTTCGGCTTGTCGTGAAAGCGCATGTTGTACCACCTGTGCATCGACAAAAGGATTGCCATCACGGTCGCCACCAATCCAACTGCCAATGCGGAAAAAACTCGGTAGATTGATAGTTTTTCCCCATTCGGCGGCGATGCCTTCTTCCAAACGATGATAGAGCGCGGGCAGCGCGGCAAAAAAGGTCAGTGGATGGTAGGCGACGCCGTTTTCAATTTCATCTCGTACATTGAGCTTAAAGGGGCGGATTTCGCTAGTTTGCCACAGTGTGACCAAAACCCGCTTGATTTTGGCTTCTAAAATTTCTTCTTCTTCCGCCAATAATTCTGGATTGTTCAATTGCACCAGAAATTTGCGGATAGCGCGTTGGGCATCCAACACGCTTTGCCGTTGTACCTCGGTTGGATGTGCGGTTAACACAGGTACAATGCAGGCGTGACGGAATAATTCTTCTAAGGCGTCAAACGACACATTGTCTTGCTTTAAGCGGCGAATGGCGCGTTCGAGGCTGCCTTGCTGTGGCGCTGAGCCAGCCCGCTTATGTGCACGGCGGCGGCGGTTGTGATGCAGGTCTTCGGCCAGATTGGCCAACTGTGCATAAAACCCACAAGCCCGCACCAAAGTGGCAGCAGCTTCTGGAGACATACTGTGGACCAATTCGGCAAACGCTGGTGTGCCGAGGGTTTCCCGCGCACGAGCTGGGATCGTTTGGATTTCACGAAAGACAGTTTCACCTTTTTGTTCACGAATGACCTCGGCTAACAGACGGTCGAGGCGGGCGCGGTCGTGACGCAGGGGGAGGTCCTTGTCGAGTTCTCCGTTCATTTTTTCTCGCTATGTAGTCGGATGGTAAAAGAAAATCAGCAGACATGCCGCCGCCAATTTGCGCGAATCCGAACAAGCAGCACAGGGCCGAATGTTAGAATTACAACAAAATTACCACAAAGGAATACAAAATGAAGCAATTAGTGATCGCAACCCGTGAAAGTGCCCTTGCCTTGTGGCAAGCCGAGCACGTTAAAGCCCGTCTTCAAGCCCTTTATCCTGATCTAGAGATCCAATTATTGGGGATGACCACACAAGGTGATCGTATTCTTGATGTCACCCTGAACAAAATCGGCGGTAAAGGGTTGTTTGTCAAAGAATTGGAGACGGCCTTAGCCGAAGGCCGCGCCGATTTGGCGGTGCATTCACTGAAAGATGTGCCCATGCATTTACCCGAAGGGTTTGCCTTGGCTGCGATTTTGCAACGAGAAGACCCACGCGATGCGTTGGTGTCTAATCACTATGCCTCGTTAGAAGCGTTGCCGGCTGGGGCTGTGGTTGGCACATCGAGTCTGCGTCGAGAAAGCCAACTCCGTGCGCGCTTTCCCCATTTAGTGGTGAAGCCGCTGCGAGGTAATGTGCAAACCCGATTACGCAAATTAGACGAGGGCGAGTTTGACGCCATTGTGTTGGCGGCCGCTGGTTTAAAACGGTTGGGCTTGACCGAGCGAATCCGCCTTGAATTATCACCAGAACAAAGTTTGCCAGCGGTGGGTCAAGGTGCGCTTGGGATTGAGATTCGGGCTGATCGTGAGGATGTCTTAGCGTTGCTGGCGCCGCTAAATGATGCTGAGACTGCCGCATGTGTGACTGCTGAACGGGCGATGAGTCGAGCCTTGGGCGGTAGCTGTCAGGTACCTTTGGGAGGATATGCTGAACTGCAACACGGTATGCTCACCTTGCGTGCTTTCGTGGCTGAGCCGGATGGGCGTGTGGTTTATACCGCACAAGCGCAAGCGCCCGCTGCCGAAGCCGAGCAACTGGGGCAACAACTGGCTGCGCAATTATGCGAACAAGGCGCGGCAGCGATTATTTCGCAACTGGCACAGGCCTGATGTCGGCATTGCAAGGGGTGCGGGTCGCGTTGACTCGCCCGTTACCACAAAGTGCCGCATTAGCCGCACAGTTACGCCAACAAGGCGCTGCGGTGTTGTTCGCGCCGTTGTTAGAGATTGTGCCGATTGCAGCGGTGCTCGCTGAGTTATCCACAGCCGTGCCGGCAGCAGATTGGGTGGTATGGGTCAGTCCGAGCGCGATTGATGTGTCGTGGCCGGCGATGGCGCCGTTTTTGCTGTCCCACACTCGCTTTGCCACGGTGGGGGCGGCCAGTGCCAAACGTTTAGCACGTTACACCCCGCGCCCAGTCTCTTTTCCGACTGCCGCAGATGACAGTGAGGCGTTATTGGCATTGCCAGAATGGCAAGCTGTGGATGGAAAAACGGTGTTGCTCATCAATGGTGAACAAGGGCGACCGGATTTGGCACTAAACCTGATGGCGCGAGGGGCTCAGGTGGTGGTGAAAAGTTGTTATCGGCGCCAAGTATTGGCTGTCGATTGGCCGGCTTGGCAGGCCTTTTCTCCCCAAGCTGTGGTGGTCAGTAGTCGAGAAATTGCACAACACTTGTGGCAACAAGCTGACGCAATCGAGTTGGCAAGGCTACAATCGTTGTTGTTTGTGGTACCCCATCCTCGAATTGGCGAGACGTTACGTCAATTGGGGGCACCGCATGTGATGGTGACGCGAGCGGGTGAACAACACACGCTTTCCGCTTTAGATACATGGTTCAGAGCTATCGATGACCGTTGAAACTTCTTCTGCTACGCCAGCTTCGCCGCTGGCTCCACACTCTCGCCGCTGGTCGGTGGGTGTGCCCTTGGTTGTGTCTGTGCTGGCGTTGAGCATTGCCGGTTGGCAATGGTTTGAGTCACGACAAGTTTTGCACAGTGCACAAACCGAACTGGCGCGTAAGCTGAGTGATCAACTTAACGCCAATCAGGCTTTGAAAGCACAAGCCGAACAAACCCAACAGGCTATTCAGTCTTTGACGGCTCGATTAGGCACGATGGAAACCCGTGTGAACGAGGCCGCTGGACAATTTGCCACGATCCAAAATATGTACCAAGAGCTTAATCACTCGCGGGATGATTGGAAATTGGCCGAAATTGAGCACGCACTGACCATTGCAACACAACAGCTTCAACTGGCCGGCAATATTCCTGCGGCGATTACCGCGTTGTCGTTATTAGACGAGCGGTTAAACCAACAAGAACAACCGCAATTTATTGCCTTGCGTAAGGCGATTAGCCAAGACCTACAAACGCTGCGTGCTTTGCCCCATGTGGATAAAGTCGGTTTAACGGTAAAACTGGATCGCTTGGCGTATGCGGTGGACAGTTTGCCGTTGCAAATTGATATTGAGCGGACACAACCAAGCCACAGCCCGGTGGCGAAGGCTGAGCAAGGCGATGGATTCACGGCTTATCTGTCGCCATTCTTACAACAGTTGTGGAGTGAATTTGCCCGTCTTGTTCGCGTCCGTCATCTCGATCAACCCGATGCTTTGTTATTAACGCCAGAACAAAGCTATTTCTTGCGTGAAAATCTGCGACTACAGCTCTTGGATGCACGGTTAGCTGTATTGCAAGGCGAAGAAAATCATTTCCGTACCACGCTTTCGGCGGTTGAACAGCATGTGCGCCGTCATTTCGACACCCGTTCGGAGAAAGTGGCCACGTGGTTAACCAACTGTGTGGAATTACAACAAAGCCCCGTGGCGGTCGTGGTGCCCGATTTGGCGAATAGTCTCAATGCTGTTCGTGCGGCGCAAGGCTCAATGCAAAACCGCCCTGTGGCACCCGTGACCCCGGCGCAGGAGGGCGCATGAAATTTGTCCTCTGGTTAGTCGGCTTATTTGCCTTGGCAGTTGGGTTGTCGTTATTTGCACAGGTCAATACAGGTTATGCCATTTTGGTGTTGCCGCCCTATCGGGTGGAACTGTCGCTCAATATGGCGGTGGTGATCCTGATTTTGGCGATTGTGGTGGCTTATGGTGTGTTGCGTGGGTTGGCGGTGGCTTTCCGTTTGCCGGAGGAAGTGAAACGCTTCCAACGGCAGAAAAAATTAACTGCTGCGCGCCATGCTTTGCGTGATGCTTCTTTGGCCTATTTGGAAGGGCGTTATCAAAAAGCGGAACGCGAGGCAGTGAAGTCATTGGATGACGAAGAAAGCGCCGAAAGCCGTGCTTTGGCGTTGTTATTGGCTGCTCAAGCGGCACATCGCACCAAAGACTACGCCCGTCGTGATAGCCATTTTGCTGCCTTAGACCAATTACCTTCATCGGTACAACTGGCCCGTCATATGCAGGAAGCCGAACTGTATTTTGATGAAAAACGCCTCAATTCTGCCTTGCAAGCGGTGACCGCTGCGCGTGAAATCTCACCGAGTTTGACCGCCGCGTTAAAACTCGAAATGAAAATCCGACTGTTGCAAAATGCACCTGACTTGGCATTGCCGTTGATCGAAAAACTGCAAAAGTCGGAAGGCATTACGCAAGAACAAGCGCAGCGTTATCGTCGTGCAGCGTGGCTTTTACAGTTAGAGGGATTTCTTGATCTGGCTGAGTTGCAACAGTGGTGGCAAAAATTACCGACTACCGAGCGGATGCACCATGAAATTCTGTTACCGGTGGTGCGCCGGTATGCTCAGTTTGAGGAAGTCGATACGGCAGCAGAATTGCTGGTGGCCGCGTTGGATCAACAGTGGTCAACCGAGCTATTAGAAGAATTGGTCGAAGTGGCGGCAGAACTCAGCGAAACAAGCCGGCTCTCGCTGGTGAAGCGTGCAGAGGCATGGTTAGAAGAACACCGCCGCGACTACCGTTTGCTGTTGCTGTTAGGTTGGTTGGCCTTGGCACAACAGCTCTGGGGCAAAGCCCAGAGCTATTTCGAGGCGAGTTTGTCGGTCGAACCGAGTTTGGCTGCTCATGCCGCGTTGGCACAGATGTTCGAAAGCTTGGACCGACCAGACGATGCCGAGCGACACTATCAAGCCAGCGTTGAATTGGCGTTGGCGATGGGAAACGCCACGCACTAATGCAGTGTGTTGCGGACTTCTCCACTGTATAGGCCCAAACTCATCAAAGCGTGATGCAGACTTTCCAGCGCTGCATCACGGTCGGGCGCCAAATCAGGGGGTAATAGCCAAGCAAAGCCGGTGAGTTCATGGCCTTTGGCATGTTTAAAGCTCAACTGAAAGGCTAAGGCATCTGGTTGGTATTCAATACTGACTTTGATGCCATCCAGCCCCACGCTTTTTTCCAATACCGTGACCGTAAAGAATAACCGCCGTAGGTTGTATTCTTGTGTGCCGGTGGCCAAGCTTTCCCATAGAGGTTCTGGGGCAAATAATGTGGCTTCGCCATATTCAATGGTTTCATCCAACGCATTTTCGACCACTGGCATCGCTGCATCGAGCAATAAATTGCCAGCTGGGCGCTTATCTGGAGTCAAGCTGCCGCGTGCCACGCTAAAGACCACCCACGCTAAGACTAAGCGGGGCGTGGTTTGGCTGCGGTCTTTTTCATAGGCTGCCACCATTTTTTCCAGTTCTTCCGGAATAAAGGCGTCGCCGGCATCTAACGCTGGCGCAACATGAACCAACTGTTGGCAATGGCTTTCACGCAACATTTCAACAGAAAAAACCGTGGGTGAGACATGCAGTAGGCTGGCTCGTCCTAGGCCATAGGTTTCGCGCAACACCCCTTCAAGTTCAGACAACTGTGGAAAATACCAACAGTGCCCGAGGTGTGGCATGGTGTAAATCAGTGGCATGGCCCACAGGTCGTAAGGCTGAAATGTGCCATCTTCGCGTGCAATATCCGGTTGTGCGATTAAATCACGGGCGGTATTGAGCAAGGCTTCACGCAAAATCGGTTGTTCTGTAAGTGCTAATTGTGCCTCGGTTAACACCCGTGCATCGCCGCTGAGTAGGGCTTGGTGGACCCGTGCCATCAGTGTTGGCCGATACATCGCGTCTTGGTTGGCTTGGCGAGCGCTTTCGAGGAGAGACTGAATCTCTTGTGCTAACTCCTCTACTTCGAGTGTGGCCGCTGGGAGGCAACGCAATGGCCGCAGGGGCAACCCTTCGCGATGGGCGTTATAGGCCTCATCCAAACGCCAATAGTGCACCATCGCCTCATCACAGATTTTCTTTAAGGCACCGGCCGTCGGTTCGTCTTGGAAAAAAATAAAGTCGGTCAACGCAATGCCATCACTGCAAGCGTAATAGCTGACGTCCTCATCGGGGTCGTACAGCATGGCGCTTTGTCCCCCGTGGGCATTGCTGGCGCTATTGGCGGGCAGTTCAATGCTTTTGCGCATAATCCGGCACACAAAAGCGGGGGTTTCGGTGTGAATCAGATATTCGTATTCTTCAATCCCATTTTCATCAATGGCATCGCCAAAGATAAAACGATTGGGCAAGAAGGGATCGCCTTTAAGGCGCGAGCGCGGAGACAGTGGTTTCATGTCGCCTATTATACTGCGCTTTGATTTTAAAAACGGTTTCCACCGTTTGGAATACCAGCGGACATCATCTCTCCGTGGCGAATTGGCAATAGGCAGGTGTCGCGCTCACGTCATGTCATAACTCAGGCCGCAGCGCGACAGTGCTGGTTTGATGCACGACATCATTGTGTCGTACATTTATCAATGTGGCTTTGCTGGGACTTCGGTAACAAAACCGATTCGGGTGACGCCATTCTCTTGCGCTTGTGCTAAGACACGAGCGACTGGGCCGTAGTGAGCGGTTTGATCGGCCCGTAAATGAAGTTCAACCAGTGGGTTGCTACGGGCTGCATCGGCAAAGCGCGTGGCCAGCGTTGTTTCCGCGACGGGCTCATCATTCCAAAAGTATTTCCCTTCGGCATCAATGGTAAAGCGAATGGCTTTAACATCCTCTTTATGTTCCGAAGCGGTGGCCTGAGGCAAATCCACTTTAATCGCGTGGCTGAGGACTGGCGCGGTGATAATAAATACTACCAACAGCACTAGCATCACATCCACCAGCGGTGTTGTATTGATTTCTGCCATAGGCGCAGAACTGCCTTTATCAAATCCACCGAAGGCCATTATGCTTTCTCCGCACTGAGCAATTGCGCATGTAAATCATGAGCAAAACCATCTAAATCCTGTGCAATAACCCGATTGGCACGCAAAAATGCGTTGTAGGCAACGACGGCAGGGATGGCGGCGGCCAAACCGGCGGCAGTAGCAACCAAAGCCTCGCCAATTGGGCCTGCTACAGCTGCAATCGAGAGCTGCCCTGCACCGGCAATACCGACTAAGGCGTGGTAAATTCCCCAAACTGTGCCGAACAAACCTACAAACGGCGCTGTAGCACCGACTGTCGCTAACCAAGTCATACCATGCTCTAATCGACCCGTTTCACGGGCAAGACTCATCCGGATATTACGCACCAGAAATTCATCTAACGAGCAATGCTGTCCTAAGGTACGGGTGGCTTGGGCTTGGTGGCGATTGAGGCTATCGAGGCCACTTTGTGCGACCCGCGCTAATGGGGCTTCTTGGCCATGAATCAGTTGTGTTGCACTGTGTAAATCGGTGGCTTGCCAGAAGGCCTCGCTAAACTGGCGGTTTTGCCGTTTTGTCTGAAATAGATGAATACTACGAGTCAGAATAAGCCACCAACTGCTGATCGACATCAGCAATAAAGATAAAAAGACAGCAATCAGAATGCCATCACCTTGGCTGAAAACCAGAGAGAGATCCATCGTTAACCCTGTTGTTTGATATTAAAGTTGAGTGGAACAATGACCGAACCTGCAATAGCAGTCTCGCCGCGTTTGGCAGGGATAAAACGCCACCGTTTCACGGCTTCTAATGCAGCACGGTCTAATCGTGGAAAACCGCTGCTACGATGTAGTGCCACTGTTGTGGGATGACCGCTGGCACTGACTTCGACTTTTAGCTGTACCGTACCTTCTTCGTTCAGATCTAAAGATAAGGCGGGATAGGCTGGTTTAGGGTTTGAAAGATAGGCTGCAGCAAAATTGGGCGCTGTTTCTTTTTCTGGTGCGGCATGAGGGCTGCTTTTGCCTTCTTTGCCCTGTTCTGTCTGTTCGCCTTGTGCTGTGCTTGATGTATCCGGTGTGTTTGCCTGCGCGATGGCATTTGAGGGCACCTGTGGACGTGCAATAGGCTTTTTCGGCGTTGGTAAAGTGGTTTGTTTGACCTCTTTCTTTGGAGCCGGTTTTTCTTTGCGTGGTTCAGGTTTTGCGGGCTCGGGTGCCGGTGGTTGTGGTGTCGGCGCTTGCACTGTCGCATCCACTAACTGCAACAGTTGTGGTTGAGGCGGCGGTGTTTTGTCTACTGCGCTACTGTGTTGCAAGGCAAACAGCACGCCGGCGTGGGCGAGTAACACAAAGCCAAAAGAGAGGGTATGGGATAAACGTGACATCTTACTATGATAACGATAACACTTCTCATTTGTAAACAAGTCTGATCATATCCCTCATCTCGCCACAATTTTCTTTTCTTGTCTTGCGACAGAGTGTCGCAGCTGGGCTGTGTGATATGGTTGCTTGCAATTTCTGCCAATGTCGGCATTTATCCCTCTCGCCAACGTGGTCGTGTGGCGTCTCGTTTTTTAAGGGCATGACATGCAACAATTTGATGGAACGACAATCGTGTCGATTCGCCGGGGCCAACAAGTGGCACTGGGCGGCGATGGCCAAGTGACCTTGGGTAACATCGTCATTAAATCAACCGCGCGCAAAATTCGCCGTTTGTATCACGATAAAGTGCTAGCTGGCTTTGCTGGTGGAACAGCTGATGCCTTCACCTTGTTTGAGCGTTTTGAAGCAAAGTTAGAAAAACATCAGGGCCATCTGGTTCGCGCAGCTGTTGAATTGGCTAAAGATTGGCGTACCGATCGCATGCTGCGTCGTTTAGAAGCCATGCTGATTGTGGCCGATCGTGAAGCAACCTTGATTATTACTGGGAATGGTGATGTGTTAGAACCAGAACAAGGGATTGCCGCTATTGGATCAGGCGGTGCTTTTGCCCAATCTGCTGCACGGGCCTTATTCGAAAACACCGATTTGAGTCCGGCTGACATTGTGAAAAAATCGCTTACGATTGCTGGCGATATTTGTATTTATACCAATCAAAATCATTTGATCGAAACACTGGATTGAGTTGAACCGATTATGAGCCAAATGACGCCACAAGAGATTGTGCACGAACTCGACAAACATATCGTCGGACAACAAGAAGCCAAGAAAGCCGTTGCCATTGCCTTGCGTAACCGCTGGCGGCGACAACAAGTGCCCGAGCCATTACGGCATGAAATCACCCCTAAGAATATTTTGATGATTGGGCCGACTGGGGTGGGTAAGACAGAAATTGCTCGGCGTTTAGCACGCTTGTCGAATGCCCCTTTTATTAAAATCGAAGCCACTAAATTTACCGAAGTTGGTTATGTGGGCCGCGATGTCGATTCGATTATTCGTGATCTGATGGAAATTGCCATCAAACAAGAGCGCGAACAGGCGATGACTCGGCAACGTCATCGGGCTGAAGATGCTGCTGAAGAGCGGATTTTGGATGCGCTATTGCCACCTGCCCGTTCACCAGTGGTGGGTTTTGCTGATGAACCAGCTGAACCTGTCCGCCAAGATAATGAAACACGGCAAAAATTCCGCAAGATGTTGCGTGAAGGGAAGTTGGACGATAAAGACATCGATATCGAACTGCAACAAACCGCACCACATATTGAAATGTTGGCACCTGCTGGGATGGAAGAGTTGACTCAACAAATCCAAGGCATGTTTGCCAATATGAATACTGGCAAGAAAAAAAGTCGCAAGCTGAGAATTGCTGAAGCGCGTAAATTGTTGGTGGAAGAAGAAGCGGCCAAATTGCTCAATGAGGACGACATTAAACAGGCTGCACTGAATAATGTAGAGCAAAACGGGATTGTATTTTTAGACGAGATTGACAAAGTCACCAGCCGTAGCGAAGGTCATGGGGCGGATGTCTCGCGTGCAGGGGTGCAGCGTGATTTACTGCCCTTGGTAGAAGGCACTACCGTGAACACCAAATATGGCATGGTGAAAACCGACCATATTCTATTTATTGCTTCTGGTGCATTCCATTTAGCGAAGCCTTCAGATTTGATTCCTGAGCTACAAGGGCGTTTCCCTATCCGTGTTGAATTGAAATCACTGTCGGTGGCCGATTTTGAACGTATCTTGACAGCGACTGACGCCTGTTTAACACAACAGTATCAGGCACTATTAGCTACCGAAGGCTGTCAGGTGCAATTTAAAGAGGATGGCATTCGTCGATTAGCCGAGATTGCGTTTAGTGTGAATGAGAAAACGGAAAACATCGGCGCGCGGCGACTTTACACCGTGATGGAACGGCTATTAGAAGATTTAAGCTTTAATGCGAAGACTGGAAACGTCGAAATTGATGCAAATTATGTTGATTCACGCTTAGAAAGCTTGTCTCAGCGGGAAGATTTGGCGCGCTACGTCTTGTAACGCCTGTCTTGTTCGAAGAATTGCCACTAAATAGTGGCAATTCTTTTTTCAGAAAATCAATGCTTTATCTACTTTTCTAGATTTTTTTGGTGATTAGGTGTTGACGATGGTTGGTGGAGTGGGTATAGTTCGCTTCCTCGCTGCAACACAGCAGCA
>NZ_JBSQVP010000056.1:0-19963 GCF_055136605.1 Aquaspirillum sp.
CGCCCCCGCACCTGCGCCCACCCCTGCGCCTGTTGCACGGCCAATGGGTTTGATTGATCGGATTGTGGCATGGTTCAAAGGTACGCCTGAACCGACTCCTGTTGTGGCTGCACCCCCCGTGGCCGAGCCGGTGAAGCGCGAGCCGCCGCCCCGCCGAGAGCCTCGTCGTCCAGCGCCTACCGCCCGCCCACCACGGCCAGAGCGTCCCGTCGCTGCGCCAGTAGCAGAAGAACCAACGCGCGAATCACGCCGTCGGCCACCTTCTCCTGCTATCGAAAGTCGTACGCCGCAAGAGACCAAAGAACCGCGTGAACCACGTCAAACTGACCGTCGCGCACCACGAGTCGAGCAAGAAGCGGCCGATATGGTGGAGGCGCCACGCGAACGTCGTCGTCCTCGTCGTGAGCCTAACCCTGCGCCAGCGGCTCAAGCTGCTAATACCGCACCTGAAGCGGTGGCAACACCTGCCCCTGCGCCGATGATGGCCATGACCACTGCCGATTTGCCACCAGAGCATGAAGAACGGGTTGACGAAACACGCGAACGGCCAAACCGTCGCCGTCGTAATCGCCGTGGTGAGCGTCGTGACGATGCACAAAACCAAACTGCGGTGGCGGCTGAAGAATCTGCGGCAACGCCGGTGGTGGCAACAGCCCCCGTTGTGCCGACTAACGTGGTGGCGGCACCGACTGTGGTTGAAGCCGCGCCGGCAGCACCTGCACCTGCTCCAGTGGTCGCGACACCCGTTGTGGCGCCTGTGGTTGAACCCGCTCCGGTTGTCGTGCCCGTGCCCGTGCCCGTGCCCGTCCCTACCCCTGTGGCTGAAGTTGTTGCAGCGCCGGCTCCGGTGATGAGCACCACGGCTGATTTACCCCCAGCAGTAGAGGAAGCCCCTGCCCCTGTTGCCGTGGTTGAGCCTGTGGTAACGCCGCCGGTAGTAGAAACCGCGCCGGCCGTGGTTGTCGAACCTACGCCGCCTGCGGTTGTGGTAGCGGCTCCTGTGATGGCGCAAATTGAAACGACACCGGTGGCAACGCAAGTTGAATCTACTCCCGTTGTTGTTGCGCCTGCCCCTGTGGTGGTGGAATCTACCCCAATGGTGGAACAGCCACTGCCTGCACCGGTTCCCGCACCGGCTCCGGTAGAGGTTGTCACGCCGGTTGTGATGGAGACACCTGCGGTGATTGAACCTGTGGCATCAGTGGTTGCCGAGGTCAGCGAACCCCAGCCGGTGGTGGAGGTTGAGACAGTTGCAGCAGTGACGGTCCCAGAAGCGGTCAATACACCTGTGGCAGCTGTTGCGGCGGTTGAGGCAATGCCGGAGCCTGTTGCACCAGCACCTACCGCTGGCTGGCGTGCAGCTCGAGCACAATGGTTTACGGCACCTGCCTCGGCCAGTGCGCCTGCTGCCTTGCAGCAAGTGGAAACCTCGGTTGCGCCTGCTGTGGTGATGGTTGAGCCTGTACCGGCAAATATGGTGCGCCGCCGCGATGTGGCGCGTCCAAACGCTGCCGCGACAACTGCCACACCGTTGGTGCAAGTCGAAACGCAAGGCTAAGCGAAAAAGGGGATGAACTTTTTGTTGATCCCCTGTTGACAGCGGAGGCGGGTTACTCTATTATTCGCCTCCTCGATGCAACGCATATGTTCCTCGATAGCTCAGTCGGTAGAGCGCCGGACTGTTAATCCGTAGGTCCCTGGTTCGAGCCCAGGTCGAGGAGCCAAGAACACCAACCCCAGTCAGCAACGACTGGGGTTTTTGTTTTGTGCGGTGATGGCTTTAATCGTCTGTTTCCCGCCACCACGGTGCCATCCTTTGCTGATAAGCTTGCAGGCCTTGTTCTGCCTCTTGTGGTGATTCAGGCCACGCATTAAACAGCAGGTGAAACGCAGGCATGGTGTTGAGCGATTGTTGTTTGAGCTGGCGCTGTAAATGCGGTGCACCTTGCCGCCATTCTTGTGCCAAGCTCAGTGCGGCAATTTTGGCGCACCCGCTCTCCACTTTCTCTTCAATCAGCCCAATGTGTTGCGCCATCTGGCTGCTGATTGTTTGTCCACTGATCATCAAACGTTGTTGCCAAATGGGACTGACCCGCCTAGCCAGTAAGGCCGAAGCAAAATAGGGCGTTAAACCGTGGGTGACTTCGGGATAGCCTAAGCGGGCCGGTGTTTCTGCAACACAGACATCACACGCCAATGCCCAATCTAATCCCCAACCCAGTGCATAGCCATTGATAGCGGCAATCGTTGGCAGGGGGAATTGCAACAGTTGTTGTAATAACTCAGCAAAAGCGGCATGGCTTGCTTGACGCTCGCTTTGGTTTTGTTGTGCCAACTGATCGAGGTCGGCACCCGCCGAGAAATAGCGTTCACCCGCGCCAGTAATAATCAACACCCGCCACGGTGCATCGGGTTCGCTAATCTGGTGTTGTAACTCGCTTAACTGCTGTTGAAAGGCGTGGATGACATCAAGTGTCCACGTATTGGCATGGCCATGAGTCAGCGTGAGCATCACCGTATCGTTGAAATACGCTTGGCGAGAAAAATAACTAGGCATGGCGTCAACTCCTCTCAAAAGCAAATGGCGAATCTAAACAAAGGCTCCTTTCTCTACATAGTGTATTTTTTCGGCGTTGTCGCCTTGTTTTGCATAAAAAAACACCGCCAGACTATGCCGGCGGTGTGATGACTGCGCGAGTGAAAAATTATTTCACGACAGCGGCGATAGCGTCAGCCACCGCATCGATGTTGTTGCTATTCAAAGCAGCCAAGCAAATGCGGCCAGTGCCGACGGCATAGATGCCAAATTCATTGCGTAACACATCGACTTGTGCCGAGGTTAAACCGGTGTACGAGAACATGCCGCGTTGTTTCACCACGAACGAGAAGTCTTGATTCACGCCCTTAGCCGCCAGTTTTTCGACCAAGCTGCTACGCATGGCACGGATACGATCACGCATACCGGCTAATTCATCTTCCCACATTTGACGCAGTTCGCTGCTACCCAACACCGCAGCCACCACTGCACCACCGTGAATGGGTGGGTTGGAGTAGTTAGTACGAATGACGCGTTTCAGCTGCGACAACACGCGGCCGGCTTCTTCTTTATCAGCGGTGATAATCGACAAGGCACCGACACGCTCACCATACAAAGAGAAGCTCTTCGAGAACGAGCTAGACACAAAGAATTGTAAGCCCGATGCCGAGAAAGCACGCACGGCCACAGCATCCGCGTCGATACCATCCGCAAAACCTTGGTAAGCCATGTCTAAGAACGGCACTAAACCACGCTCACGGCAAGCCTCAACCACTTCATCCCACTGGGCATCGCTTAAATCGGCGCCGGTTGGGTTGTGGCAGCAAGCATGCAGAATCACCACCGAACCGGGGGCCATCGCCAACAATTTGGCTTTCATGCCTTCAAAGTTCACACCACGGGTCTCAGCATCGTAGTAGGGGTAGGTATCAACAGGGAAACCAGCAGCTTCAAACAAAGCGCGGTGATTTTCCCAAGAAGGATCACTGATATACACGGTGGCATCAGCGTTTAAGCGTTTGAGGAAATCTGCACCAATTTTCAGGGCACCGGTGCCACCAAGTGCCTGCGCCGTTACCACACGGCCAGATGTTGCCAATTCAGAACCTGTGCCAAATAACAGATTTTGCACGGCAGTGTTGTAGGCAGCATTGCCTTCGATAGGCTGATAGCCACGCGGTGGGGCGGCTTTCAGACGCGCTTCTTCGGCGGTTTTGACGGCGGCCAACAGCGGAATTTTGCCGTTGTCGTCGTAATACACGCCCACGCCCAAATTGACTTTGGTGCTGCGGGTATCGGCATTAAACGCTTCGGTTAAGCCGAGGATAGGATCGCGAGGGGCCATTTCGACGGCGGCAAACAAAGAGGCGCTCATTCAGGTTTTACTCCAAAAGGGGTGGGCAAAAAATAATTTTAACATGCCGTTGCTGTGCTTTGGCATGGCTCGGTGGTGTTTGCTTGCAGCGGCAAGGTGAAATAAAAACAGGCGCCCCTGAAACCACAAGCAGGTAAGCAATCGAGGTCATACAAAGCAAATTGACCACGGTGGTGTTCAATAATCGACCGACAGATATTTAACCCCATCCCCATGCCTTCTTCTTTACTGGTGAAAAACGGGGTGAACAGTTGTTGACGCGCTTCTGCGCTCAACCCAGGGCCATTGTCTGCGACTTCAACTCGCCAATGGTCGGCCTCGACATAACTGGCAACATGCACCCGCCGTTCCTGTTGTGCTGTTGCACTGACCGCATCAATGGCATTGCGTAATAGATTCACTAACACTTGTTCAATTAACACCGGATCCATTTCTAAGGCAGGAACGGCATCCAATCGAGTGTCAACTTGCACTTTTCGTTCAGTGAGCAAGGAGTGGGTCAGGGTTAACGCCGATTGAATGACACGGGCCGGCTCGCTGAGTTGCAAACGGGGCGCCCGTTTTTTCACAAATCCCCGAATGCCACGAATCATATCCGCTGCCCGTTGTGATTGCGCCACCATTTTTTCCAACGGTTCACGCAGTTTAGTATGGCCTGCTTCTTGTTCTAATAGCCGCAGCGAACCTTTGGAATACGTGGTGATTGCAGCCAAAGGCTGGTTAAGCTCATGCGCCAAACTCGATGCCATTTCGCCCAATGCCACCAAACGGGCGGTATTTTCTAAGCGACTATGCGCCAGCTGAATTGCCTCCCGTTTACGTTTTAATTCGGTGATGTCATAACACGATGCCAACCACACCCCTCGGCCACGACTTTGTGGTGGGAGCGGGGCGGCATACAGACGAATATCGAGTGCCTCGCCTTGCCGATGTTGACAGCGCAATTCAAAACCAAATTTTGGCACTTCACCAGCTTGAATGGCATTCAGCGCGCTGTGCCAAGCAGGATATTGTTCTGGATGAACAAAACGATAAGGAGGGGCATCGCCAATCAGTTCGGTTTGGCTATACCCCAGCATATCACCTAAGGCGCGGTTCACCCGCACAATTCGTCCCTGTTCATCTAAAACCAATAAACCATTTTGCATGGTGTCTTCGATGGCGGCGCGCAATTCCATTTCTGCCCGTAAATGGGCTTCGACCTGCTGCCGATGGCGGATATGTTGCCGCACACGCCACAGGCTCAACAGCAGAAAGACCAAGGATAACAACATCCCCCCGCCTAATAAGGGCAAGCTCAGCCCCAACCCCACACGATAAGCGGTGGCGCGTAGGCGTAGACCATGTCCGGGTGGAGTGAAGTCAATTTCATGGCTCAGGGCGGCGGCACGTTCGCCAATATTGAATTTACTGGCTAACACCGTGCCATCGAGATTGACGATGCTAATTTGATATTTTTGCGCAATCCACCACGGCACATGATGGTAGAGCAACCCATTGAGGGCATAGGTCAGCCGGACGGCACCAGCGTATTCCCCTTGGCGATACATCGGCATCACCATATCCACCATAGGCCGTTTGCTGGGTAAATAGAGCGTGCTGTAGGCGGCGCTACGCATTTTGCGACCACTATTGAGGGCATCTTGTTGGGCAAATTCGCTGGCGCTGTCGTTGGCGGTGATTTCATCACTGACGCGGCTGACGTGCCAAATCAATTGGTGTTTGGGGTCGAGATAATCGACTTGTACCAGTTCGCGGTTTTCCCGTAGCAACAAACGGGCAGCAGATTTGAAATGCACGGCATTGATATTGTCACGAGCAAGGTCTTGCGCCACCGCCGCCGCCCAATCTTGATGGCTTTGGAAATGGAGGCGCAAGGTTTGTTCCAGCCACAAAATATCTTGAATCAGCCCATCACGCCGTTCGTCTTGGGTATCGCGATAAATTAGGGCGATCAGCAAACTGAACAATACCAACAACCCCACTACGGCAAAGGCTGGCCCCCACCATAACCAACGCCCTGTTAATGGCTTTCTCATCGCGATTTTGCTTTCTCGTGCTTCATGGCTGTGCCCATCATGGCCCATTTTGCGCGGTCTCGGTATCACGATAGTGCTTAATTAGGGTTTTCCCTAATGCGGAATTCCCTAATAGCGGGCATGGCAAGAGCAAGCTAAGGTTGAGCTATCTCACAACAAAATGTCACAGAGGAGAACGCAAGATGAAATTCAAATTAAGTGCACTGGCCTTGGCCGTTGGCGTGTTGGCTTCACCGATGGTGATGGCATCTGAAATTGTCATCAAATTTAGCCATGTGGTGGCCCAAGATACGCCAAAAGGCAAAGCCGCTGAACATTTCAAAAAGCTGGCTGAAGAACGCACCAAGGGTAAAGTGAAAGTGCAAGTTTACCCAAACAGCCAGCTCTATAAAGACAAAGAAGAACTGGAAGCCTTGCAATTGGGCGCAGTGCAAATGTTGGCACCAAGCTTGGCCAAATTTGGCCCGTTGGGGGTGAAAGAATTCGAAGTCTTCGATTTACCTTACATCTTTGACGATTACAAAGACCTGCATAAAGTCACCGAAGGCCCAGTCGGTAAACAACTGTTGGGTAAATTGCAAACCAAAGGTATCACTGGCTTAGCGTTTTGGGATAACGGCTTCAAAGCTTTCTCGGCCAACAAACCTTTGAAAGCACCTGCTGATTTCAAAGGCCTGAAGATGCGGATTCAATCTTCCAAAGTATTGGAAGAAGAAGTGCGCGCCTTGGGTGCCTTGCCACAAGTGATGGCGTTCTCCGAAGTGTACCAAGCCTTGCAAACTGGCGTGGTAGATGGCACCGAAAACCCGATTTCTAACTTCTACACCCAAAAAATGCACGAAGTGCAAAAACACCTGACGCTGTCTAACCACGGCTATTTAGGTTATGCGGTGATTGTGAATAAGAAATTCTGGGACGGTTTGCCAGCGGATGTGCGTACCACCTTAGAAGGTGCAATGGTTGATGCAACGAAATACGCTAACCAAATTGCAGAACAACAAAACCTGCGTGATCTCGAGTCGGTGAAGAAATCGGGCAAAACCACGGTTTATACCCCAACCCCAGCTGAGAAAGCGGCATTGAAAGCGGCATTAGTGCCGGTGCACAAGAAAATGGAAAGCCGGATCGGAGCTGATTTGATTCAGTCGATCTACAAAGAGACTGGATTTACTGCACAGTAATCCTCCCTGTCGCAAAACGCCTGTTGCTGTCGTGTCGGTAGTTAAGCCATGACCAACGGGCGTTTTTTTCGGAGTTGTTATCATGTTGATGAAATTACTCAACCGGTTAGAAGAGACACTGGTGGCGACGCTGATTGCGTTGGCCACCGTGATTATCTTCGTTTCGGTTGTACACCGTTTTGCCGCGACCACGGAAATGTTTGGTGAGTTTGCTGCGGGTATCAACCTCGCATGGGCGCAAGAGCTGTGTATTTTGATGTTTGTGTGGATGGCGAAATTCGGCGCTGCCTATGGTGTGCGGACGGGTATTCACGTCGGTGTGGATGTGTTGATCAATAAATTAAGCACCCCCCTGCGTAATAAATTTGTGTTGTTAGGGTTAGCCGCTGGTGCTTTATTTACCTTTATTGTCGGTTCCCTCGGCAGCCATTTTGTATGGCATAACGGGATGAATTATGCGGTGTTGACCACCTTTGGTATGGAAGTGGTCGATATCTACGAAGGCCCCGTCACCCCCGATTTGGAATGGCCGACATGGATTGTTTATATGGCCATCCCCCTCGGTTCTTATCTGATGTGTTTCCGCTTTATGCAAGTGTTCGTTGAGTTTTTACGCACCGGCGAATTGCCTCATCACGATCATGGTCATGTCGATGGTTTAGAAGAGGAAGTGCCTACCACCGTTGGCGAAGCGATTGAAGCAGCAGAAGAAATCGAACACGCTCATGCTGGGCATCCTGAAACATTGCAACACAATAAGAACAAGAAAACCGGAGGCTAAACCATGAATGGCATGATTATTTTTGCCTTGTTGGCAGTGTTGATGCTGACAGGGATGCCGATTTCGATTTCCCTCGGCCTGACGGTGCTGACTTTCTTGTTCACCATGACCGAGGTACCGATTGAATCGGTGGCGTTAAAGCTGTTCACCGGCATCGAAAAATTCGAAATCATGGCGATTCCGTTTTTTATCTTGGCCGGTAATTTCCTCACCCACGGTGGTGTGGCGCGGCGGATGATTAACTTTGCCAGCTCGATGGTCGGACATTGGCACGGTGGTTTGGCGCTGGCCGGTGTGGTGGCGTGTGCTTTGTTTGCCGCGGTGTCCGGTTCATCTCCGGCAACCGTGGTGGCAATTGGCTCGATTTTATTGCCTGCGATGGTGAAACAAGGTTATCCAAAATCGTTTGGTGTTGGGGTGATCGGGACCGCTGGTGGTTTGGGAATTTTGATTCCGCCTTCGATTGTGATGGTGATCTACGCCGTTTCGACCAACAGCTCGATTGGTAAATTGTTTATTGCCGGTATTGTGCCGGGGTTGTTGTTGGCGGCGGTGTTGTTGGGTGTGACATGGTTTGTGGCGAAAAAACGCAATTATCCACGGATGGCTAAAGCCAGCTGGAGTCAGCGTTTAGCGGCTTTACGCGAATCGATTTGGGGCTTGTTGTTGATTGTGGTGGTGATTGGCGGGATTTATTCCGGTATTTTCACCGCAACGGAAGCTGCTGCGATGAGTGCGGTGTATGCCTTTATCGTCGCCTTGTTTATTTACAAAGATTTGGGCTGGAAACAAGTGCCGAAGGTGTTGTTAGATTCGGCCAATATGTCGGCGATGTTGTTGTATATCATCACCAACGCAGTGTTGTTCTCGTTCTTGTTGACCAGTGAAAACATCCCACAAAACTTAGCCGACTGGATTAACCACATGGGGTTGAGCCCGTGGATGTTCTTGTTGGTGGTGAACTTGTTGTTGCTGTTGGCAGGTAACTTTATGGAGCCGTCTTCGGTGTTGTTGATTACCGCACCGATTTTGTTCCCTGTTGCGATGGCATTAGGCATCGACCCGATTCACCTTGGGATTATCATGACCGTGAATATGGAAATCGGCATGATTACCCCACCGGTTGGATTAAATCTCTATGTGGCCTCTGGGATTGCAAAAATGGGCTTAACTGATGTGACCAAGGCCTGCGCCCCGTGGATTTTGGTGATGATTGGTTACTTGATGTTGATTACCTACGTCCCTGCTATTTCGTTGTGGTTGCCAAATATGTTAGGTATGTAAGCAACTTTCTGCCAAAAAACGCATCTTGCACGCAGCCAGATGCGTTTTTTTCAGTCTAAAGTCGCGTCATGCTTTTGCAAACCTGCGCCATCGGCCTGCAGCAATAATCTGACAGGGCTATAATCCGGCCTCTTGCTGCAGCGACCGAATCGCGTATACCAACATAATAAGTCTTCCTCCCACAATCAATCAGAGAAGAAACCTAGGAGTTCCGAATGGACGAGCAATTGCGTCAGAGCGCGCTGGAATATCACCGTTTTCCCACGGGTGGCAAAATTCAAGTTGCCCCCACCAAACCCTTAGCGACTCAGCGCGACTTGGCACTGGCCTATTCCCCCGGCGTGGCAGCAGCGTGTGAAGCGATTGTTGAAGACCCTGCCGAAGCCAACACCCTGACCGCACGCGGCAACTTAGTGGCAGTGATTTCCAACGGCACTGCCGTGTTGGGCTTGGGTAATATCGGCCCCTTGGCAGGTAAGCCAGTGATGGAAGGGAAAGGGGTGCTGTTTAAAAAGTTTGCTGGGATCGACGTGTTCGACTTAGAAGTCGATGAAAACGACCCAGACAAACTGGTTGACATCATTTGTGCCCTTGAACCGACCTTTGGCGGGATCAACCTCGAAGACATCAAAGCCCCCGAGTGTTTTTACATCGAGAAAAAATGCCGTGAACGCATGAATATTCCGGTGTTTCACGATGACCAACACGGTACCGCGATTGTGGCAGCGGCGGCAGTATTAAACAGCCTGCGCTTGGTCAACAAAGAAATTGGCAATGTGCGCGTGGTGTGTTCTGGCGCGGGTGCAGCGGCAATTGCATGTTTGGATTTATTGGTTGCCTTGGGTGTGCAGCGTACTAACGTCACCGTCTGTGATTCAAAAGGCGTGATTTTCCAAGGCCGCGATGAAAAGATGGACGAGTCGAAACAACGCTATGCGATTGTTGACAACGGCCAACGTAAATTAGCCGATGCCATGGTTGGTGCAGACATTTTCATGGGCTTGTCGGGGCCAAAATTGGTGACCCAAGACATGGTCAAGAGCATGGCTGCACATCCGCTGATCTTGGCAATGGCCAACCCCGAGCCAGAAATTCTGCCGCCGTTGGTGAAAGAAGTGCGCCCTGATGCCATTATCGGTACTGGCCGTTCTGATTATCCTAACCAAGTTAACAATGTCTTGTGCTTCCCGTTCATCTTCCGTGGGGCGTTGGATGTTGGCGCTACCACCATCAATGAAGAAATGAAATTGGCGTGTGTGCGTGCGATTGCTGATTTGGCGATGGCTGAGCAAAGCGATGTGGTGGCCAGTGCGTACGAAAACCAAGAACTGAAATTTGGCCCGGAATATCTGATTCCAAAACCGTTCGACCCACGTTTGATTATTCAAATCGCCCCTGCGGTAGCCAAAGCAGCGATGGATTCCGGCGTGGCCACACGTCCTATCGCCGATTTCGATAGCTATGTCGATAAGCTGACACAGTACGTTTACAAAACCAACCTGTTTATGAAACCGGTGTTTGCTGCGGCAAAAGCGGATAAAAAACGGGTGGTGTTGGCGGAAGGTGAAGATGAGCGCATCCTGCACGCAACCCAAGAAATTGTTTCGACAGGTTTGGCCTTCCCTATCCTGATTGGTCGTCCTTCGGTGGTGCAAAGCCGGATTGACCGCTTAGGCTTGAAGATTCGCCCCGGCATTGACTTTGAACTGGTCAACAACGAAAACGACCCTCGTTTCAAAGAATACTGGACTGACTACTACGAAATCATGAAACGCCGTGGTGTGTCGGCAGAAGTCGCCCGCCGCGAAGTCAGCCGCCGTACAACCTTGATTGGTGCGTTGTTGATTCGTAAAGGCGAAGCGGATGCGATGGTGTGCGGTAGCTTCGGTCATTACCACTTACATCTGGGCTATATCAAAGATGTGATTGGAATGAAAGAAGGGGTGAAAACCTTAGCCGCGATGAATGCGTTGATGTTGCCAACAGGGAACATCTTTATCGCGGATACCTATGTCAATCCGAATCCGACGGCTGAACAAATCGCCGACATTACCGAATTGGCCGCCACCGAAATGAAGAAATTCGGTATCGTGCCAAAAGCAGCGTTGTTGTCGCATTCTAACTTTGGTAGCAGCGACAGTGACTCGGCCAGCAAAATGCGTGAGGCGTTGGATCTGATTCAAGAACGGTTGCCAAACTTGGAAGTGGACGGTGAGATGCAAGGCGATGCTGCCTTAATTGAACATATCCGCAACGAGGCATTGCCTTCCAATACCTTAAAAGGCAGTGCCAACTTGTTGATTATGCCGAATGTTGAAGCGGCTAATATCAGCTACAACTTGTTGCGCGTATCGGCTGCCGACGGCGTCACCATCGGGCCAATCTTGATGGGTGCAGCGAAACCTGTTCATATCGTTACCGCAATTTCCTCGGTACGTCGTATTGTGAACATGGTGGCCTTGGCTGCTGTCGGGGCGCAAAACAATAGCTGATTGTTATTGGGTTGATGCAAGAAAAACGGGGCTAAATTAGCCCCGTTTTTTTATGTCGTTGATTCAAGGTTGACACGGTTTAAGCAAATTGCGGTGCGTTTTCTTGATGTGGATGAACGCTATTTAAGGTGTGGGCGGCTTTGTGGGCTTGTTTTAACAAGCGGCGCAAATCGCTGCAATAACGAATGAGCTCATCCATTTTCTCTACACTTAATCCCCCCGATGCCCCCTGTTCTAACAAATAGGCTTTCAGGGTTTGATACCCTTCCTCGATTGCCTCAATGCCAGCAATCGGGCGCTCGAGAAAATCCGCTTGCGTGGGGTCAAGTTGTTGTAGGACACAGCCGACTTGCTCTAGCCACGGCAACAAATGATCGTGATACAGCGGATTCGGTGTGGCGGCGAGTTTGGCGACATGAGGCCGTAAGGGTGTGGCCTCGCGCACCAACTCATAACAGACCTCGTAGTAACGGTGGATACGCAACAAGGCGGCCAGATGGCGCGATGTGTCTTGTGGCATCACATGCTGATTTACTGTATTCACAAAATCGACAATGCTTTGCGACAACATCGGCACTGCATCCAGCTTAAGCGGCGGATTGGCAACATGGGTGGGGTGGTAGATGGCTTGGGTTTGCTGCAAGCACATGCCTCCCAAACGAATCACCTCCCGATATAACGCATCAACAGCCAACGATGGAACGGCGGCCACGTTGCGGTCGATATAGCGGGGGCGACCTTGCTCTTCTTCTTGAGTGGTGAAACGCTGCGCTAAAAATTTGCCCAAGCGTTCAGTCAGCGGCCACATCAATATCACCCCAAGTAAGTTAAACAAGGTGTGAAATAGCGCAAGGCTCATCGCGGGGGAAGGGGCCAAGTCCAGCAATTGTTGAATGTTGGCAATCAGTTGTAATAAAGCTGGCAATAACACCAGCGCGATAATGCCCGTCAACAAATTAAACATCACATGCGCTAAGGCTGCGCGCTGTGCATTGGGTGTGGCTGAGATGGCGGCTAACACGGCGGTGGCGGTGGTGCCGATATTGGCACCGATCACGGCGGCGGCAGCTTCATTCAGCGGTAACACCCCTGCTTCGGCCAAGGTCAACACCACCGCTAATACGGCTGCCGAGGCTTGCATCACCACGGTCAGCACAATCCCTGCCAGCGTAAAGGCCAACACCGACCAGAAGCCATATCCCGATAATTGGCTCAGATCGAGGCTGCGGCTATCGGCAACAAAAGCTTGCTGTAAAAAGCCAATGCCGAGAAATAAAATCCCAAAACCAGCCACGGCACCGCCTAATGCCCCTCGGCGCGTTTCTGGGCCGGTGAGTTTGCATAACATCCCAAGGCCAATCAGCGGCAAAGCAGCGGCATCAAGTTTAATCTTGAATCCCAAAATCGCTACTAACCAGCCGGTGAATGTGGTGCCAACATTCGAGCCAAAAAATACCCAAAGCGATTGGCTTAAGGGCAATAAACCGGCATTGACAAAGCCGATGGCGGCAACGGTGATAGCGGTAGAGGATTGCACCAACGCGGTGGCACCAATGCCAAAAAACAGACCGCGCACCCGCGTTGCCGTCCATCGTTTCAGCCATTTACCCAAGGCCGGCCCAACTGCCAATTTTAGGCCATCGGTCATTAAGGTCATGCCCAACAAAAACAAACCGATGCCACCTAATAGATACCCGAGTTGTAAACCGGCCATTTGCCCTCTTTCCTAATACTTAAAAGCAACGTGCCAGCAAAGCACCTGCAACAGGTTGGCCCAGATTGGCTTTCACGCGAATCCCATTACCGGCGGCCACTTCAATCGCCTCACCCGTTTTACCGCTATATAACTGCTGTAATGGCACCATCCGATTGCCTTCGGGGTGAATCACTTCGATGGTATCACCGACGGCAAAGCGGTTTTTCACCTCGATAATCGCCAAGCCCTGTTCATCCACGCCAATCACATCACCGGCATATTGGCTCTTTTTCGCTTGTGAATGACCATATAAATAGTTTTGATAATCTTGG
Organism: Aquaspirillum sp.; assembly: GCF_055136605.1. Classification (NCBI taxonomy): domain Bacteria; kingdom Pseudomonadati; phylum Pseudomonadota; class Betaproteobacteria; order Neisseriales; family Aquaspirillaceae; genus Aquaspirillum; species Aquaspirillum sp. The sequence goes on from NZ_JBSQVP010000056.1 coordinate 13,717, forward strand.
GTCTGATGACGTTCGAGGAAGCCCGGGGTATAGCCACGATTGGCCAGTCCTTCTAAATCAGCCAACAACGTCACATCAAACGGACGGCCTGCCACTGCATCATCAATGGCACGGCGATAGGCTTGTGCAGTACGGGCAACGTAATACAAGCTCTTAGTGCGGCCTTCGATTTTCAGTGAATCCACCCCAATGGCCACCAATTTTTCGATTTGCTCAATCGCACGGAGGTCTTTTGAGTTCATGATGTACGTGCCGTGTTCATCTTCCATGATCGGCATTAGCTCACCCGGGCGGTTGCTTTCTTCAAGCAAATAGGTTTTATCGGCCAAAGGATGACGCTCTGCCCCACCACAGGCGGCAAAACTTTGATTGGCTTCTTCCAATGCTTGGTTCATGTCAAAGCGAATAACCTGCGGTGCCACATCGCCCGATTGATCGCCGGTGGTGTCGTGTACCTTGTAATCCCAGCGGCAGGCGTTGGTGCAGGTGCCTTGGTTGGGGTCGCGATGGTTGAAATAACCTGATAACAAACAGCGGCCAGAATAGGCAATGCACAGCGCACCGTGAACGAACACTTCAAGCTCCCAATCGACAGTTCACGCGACAGAATGATGCGGCTGATGCCGAGCTTTTGCCAAAACTTCACCCCCATATAGTTGACGGTGTTGGCTTGCACTGACAGATGAATCGGGACTTCTGGCCATTTCTCGCGCACCATCATAATTAAACCGGGGTCGGCCATGATTAAGGCGTCGGGTTTCATGGCAATCACCGGTGCCATGTCCGCCAGATAGGTTTTGATTTTGCTGTTATGCGGCAATAAGTTGCTGGCAACATAAAACAATTTGCCGCGTTCATGTGCTTCACGGATGCCGGTTTGCAGTTCTTCTAATTTGAATTCGTTATTGCGAGCGCGCAGAGAATAGCGGGGTTGGCCGGCATAAACGGCGTCTGCACCAAAATCATAGGCAGCGCGCATTTTGTCGAGAGAACCGGCGGGTAATAACAGTTCGGGAGATCGAGACATGGAAAAGCTCATTGAGAAAAAAAGAGGCAGAGGCTAATCATTCACGATAGCCTCGTCAACAAAAAAACCAGTAAAAGCAAGCGATTAGCCGCTAGCGGCGGCGTTTGACCATCAAGCCGGCGAGCGCGAGCAGTTGTAGCGCAAAGCTCAACAACATCAGCCCGCCCCACAACACTTGCCAGCCACCATGCGGCGACCATTCAGGGGTTTGTAATGCCGCTGAACTCAATCCAAACACCACACTTGCCAGCAACAATAAAGCGCCATACCAGATGCGATTGAGGCGCAACAAACGCGATTGCAAAGTCATGTTGTCTCTCATTTTTTATGATTTCAGTGCCAAAACATGAGTGTTAAACCTCACCGTATCTTACGGGTTTGCACTGATATAGATCAAATTTATCAGTGCACGATACAAAAAAGTTGTTTATGCTAAATGAGCCATGAAAATTAGCGCAATGTATAAACAAAAATCGGCTATCTTGCGGAAATCTTTTGTTTTGTGGCGTATAACTGGAATAAAACCTGCTTATTCATCGCTACAATCTCTCACCCTTTATTACCGCACCATTTCCGCCAGCGTCCAACACTTCGTGGCGCGATGGTGTTCTCTTGATCAGAGGACGTCCCGTGTATGAACCTACTTGCTGATATTTCTATTAAAACCCGCTTGGCGCTGGGCCAGCTGTTGCTGTTGTTACTGTTGATTGTGACGGCGGTGGCGGCATGGTTGGGGGTGAAACGGATGCAATACGAGGTTGATGAACTCAGCCGGACACATTTGCCCACCTTACATGCTGTCAGCGATTTACGCCAACATATCGGCGCCATTCGTGCCCATGAAAAAGACATCGTGATTCATTATGCAACGTCTAGCCGTCGCGATGAAGCGAAAAAAGCATGGGATAACGAACGGCAAAAAGTCGAGCAAACCTTAACCACCTTACAACTTAAACAAGACGATGGCCGCCCAGATACTTTGTTGCAATCGCGTTTTGAAGCCTATGTAAAAGGGATTGAGGCCATTTATCGCGGCTTGGCCAGCGGTGAAATTGGTGATGCGGAAAACCTGAATCAGCAACTGGCTTGGTATAAAAGCGCAGTGAGCGATATGGAGTTGGCGCTGGCTAAAGCGGTTGCCGAAAGCAACCGCCAACTGGAACAAGGCCAAGCTGAATTAGCACAGCGTACGGAGATGATTTTATTGGTATTGGCTGTCTTAGCAGCGGTGGCGGTGGTGTTTAGCTTGCTGGCGCAGTGGGTGATGGTGCGTTCTATCAATCGGCCACTGTCGGTATTACAACAGGCGGTGGCGCATGTCGGGCAAAGCGGTGACCTGACTCATACCATCCCTGATTTGGGTCGCAATGAAATTGGCACGGTGGCGGCGACTTTTAACCGCTTAGTGCAACACATGCGTAATTTGATTGCCGAAGCCGGCCACAATGCAAAACATGCGGCTGATTCTGCCGGTGGTTTATCGGGTGTGGCAAATCAAGTGTCTTCTACCGCAGAACAACAGGCCGATGCAGCTTCGAGTGCCGCTGCCGCCATTGAACAACTGTCGGTCAGTTTTAGCCATGTCACAGACAGTGCCAATGCCTTAGAACAGCGGGCGCGTAATATGAACGACACGGCCGCCGAGGGTGAGCAACTGGCACAACAAACGGCAAAAGAAATCAGCCGCACGGCACAGCATTTATTGGGTTCAGCCAATGTGGTGGCGACGCTCGATCAGCGTTCAACCGAGATTGGTAATATCGTGATGATTATTCGTGAGATTGCCGAGCAAACCAATTTATTGGCGCTCAATGCCGCGATTGAAGCAGCACGGGCAGGTGAAGCCGGGCGCGGGTTTGCAGTAGTGGCGGATGAGGTGCGGAAATTGGCCGAACGTACCAACACGGCCACACAAGAAATTGATGTCAAAATCCGTGCTGTCCAAGGCGATACCAGCCAAGTGGTGGACAATATGCGGCAGGCGGACGAACTGATTGCTCACGGTGAAACCTTGGCCAAACGCACCGCCTCAGCATTAACCGAAATTCGCACCAGCTACACCGAGTCAATGGAAAAAATCGCGGATATTGCCCAAGCTTTGCAAGAACAGCGCGAGTCGAGCCAACAAATCGCTACCCATGTTGAAACCATCGCTTCGATGAGCAGTGAAAATTATCATGCTGCAGGTGAAGCGGCGCGATTGGCTGGGGAGTTGCGCGAGTTGTCATCGGTATTAGAACAGGCGATTGGTCAATTCCGCACCGTCTAACCTCGGTTTCCCCCTTGCGGAGTGGAAAATATCCACCAGCAAGGGGAGAGTCCTCAAGCATGTAGCTCGTCAACCAAACGATCTAATAATTCAATCACCTCACCGCTGGCGTGCTCGACACCCTGCATCGCGGCGACAATCGCTGTCCGTTGCTCAGCATTGTGCATCCAATCTCCTTCTGCTAAATGCACGGCACGATGCACACCGCTGTGTACGGCGCTATGGGGGCGGTCGAGTTTGCTATAACTCGGCGTACCTGCAAAGCGTTGTTTACCAACGCCTTCTTCATACCATTTACCCAAACGGCAGTTATGGTGATCGACGGCCACTGCTTTGGCTTCTTCTTGGTGTTGTTGTGGGTTTTGGATGGTCAGGTAGGCGCGTTGTTTATACACAATGTGGTCAACCTTCGCTAACGAGGCAAAGGCACGGTCACGGGCATACGAAAGCTGTTCCAACGTTTGTTGACTGGAAGTCGATAGATTTTTGAACGTGGCGCGGAAGGCTTGTACTCGCGTTTGTAAAGCGTCGGCTTGGGTGGCGGCTTGTTGTGATTCGTTGCTGATATGGCCAGTACGGGCGGTGAAGCCTTCGATGGTGGTGCTGATGCCGTTGGCCGCTTGTTTTGAGCGCTCCGCTAACAGCCGTACTTCGTCTGCCACCACCGCAAACCCGCGCCCCGCTTCACCCGCCCGTGCTGCTTCAATTGCGGCATTGAGCGCCAATAAATTGGTTTGTTCGGCGATATCGGTAATCGTACCCAGCGCTTGGATCACGGCATTGCTATCGGTAGCCAAGCCTTGCACACGTTCATGAATCGCCCGTAAACCGGTGATCATCACCTGCATGTTTTCAGTCATCGCTTCCGCTTGTTGATTGCTAGTTTGTGAAGCGGCGATATTGTGTTCGGCAATGTGGTAAGTCGATTCGATATGCTGGTTAATTTGCATTAAATCGCGTTGTGTTGTGACCAAATTTTGCGTCAAGTTTGCCGAATTCATTTCATGTAGCTGTGAAAACAGCGAGTTACGTGCCTGTTCACTTTGGCTATCGCGAATTGCTTGCACGGCGACACCAATGTTTTCGAGCGAGGCTTTAGGTTGACCGACTAAACCCTCGGTAATCGGTGGCCGTGCGCGTTGGCTATCATACACACGGCGGAAAGCCGAGTCGGACTCATGGAAATAGGCCTCAACGTGATCTAAAAACTCGTTCAGTTCCCACGCAACCTTGCCCACTTCACCTAAGCCGACTGTTTCGGTAACGCGATGTTGAAATTCCCCTTTTTTACAACGCTTAAGCGTTTCGTGCATTTCGCGCAGGGTAGCAATCGCCCGCAGCAAAGAAATACGGTGGGGGACAATAATCAGCAACAAGATAATTGGATAGAGCACCAGCCAAATTGGGGCTTGGTATTGCCAAATCATCCACACAACGATGGCTATGCTCGATAACACATAAAAACTGTGGGCAATATTGACTTGGGTACGAAGGAAAGGAATCGGTGCAATGCGGCGGCTAGAGTGAGTCGTCATCATCGGTTGGCTTTCTGCTGTTGACCACGGCTTTTTTGATAAAGCGCTAACATCAAGCTTTCGTAGTCATGTTGTTGTGTGGCTAATTCTTGTTCCCATTGTTTCCATGCCGCATCTGGGCCCACTGCGCGTTCTTGTTGCAACAGTTTCTGATACATCGGTTCTAACACCGCGATGGCGTCATCGCTGGCACCCCGACGAAATGAGCTATAGCCCACGATATTGTCGTCTGCATCACGCTCTTGCACGATATGGGCAAAAACCCAATAGCCATGACCTTGTGCTGAGCAATTTTTAACATAACCAAAAAACTCCATACCGGCTTTTAAGGTTTTCCATAAATGGGCAAACAGTGCTTTTGGCATGTCTGGATGGCGAATAATGTTATGAGGATTGTTTAATAATTCGGCCTCAGAATAACCAGAAATCTCCATAAACATACGGTTGGCATAGGTGATATTGCCATTTAAGTCTGATTTAGAGACGATAAAACGATGGGTCGGTACTTTAATAAGTTGTCCGCTGAGTGTGATAGGTGGGCGAGACACGGTGTAAGACTCCCGAATTTAAACATCGGTGGTGGATTAAAACAGGTGTGGGTGTTGTAGCGCACTCACTAACTGCCAGAGTGCTAACAGGCAAATAGACAGCCCTGCCACGCGGCGAACCCATGCTTTTTGTAGGGTGTGGCGAAGACTGTCGGCAAACCAGCCAATCAACAGTAAATTGGGCAAGGTACCGAGGCCAAAGGCCAACATTAACAGCGCGCCCTGCTGTGGGCTGGCGGTAGCGAGGGCAGAAAGGCTGGCAGTATAAACCAAGCCACAGGGCAGCCAGCCCCATAATGCGCCGGCAATCACCGCATGACCAAGATGGCGGATGGGCAGAATGGTGTGTAACAACGGCTGTAGGCGACGCCAGATGGGGCGACCCAGTCGTTCAATATAACCCACCCAACCATTGATACCGGCAAGGTATAAACCCAGCAAAAATAATAAGCTCTGGGCAAAAAAGAATAAGCCCCATTGCACACCGAGGCTGTTGAGGCTGGCAATCCCTAAACCGCCAATACCACCGACTAGCGCACCAACAGCGGTGTAAGACAGCAATCGGCCACTGTTGACAGCCAATAAATAGGGCCAAGCGCGGCGTTGTGGTGGCAGCTGCATCATTAAAGCAGAGGCCAAGCCGCCACACATACCGACGCAGTGCCCCCCACCAAGAAAACCAACCAACCACACCGCCAAGAGATGAGTGTCCGGCATAATGATTTTTTGTTATCAAAAGCGATATTTTAGCTGAATTAGGCTGTTACTTTATTGCACTGCACTTTTTTTAATTCAATGCGCGATTTTTGGTGAAAAATAGCGTTAAGTTGTTGCATTGCAAAATAAAATTTTAAGATCTTGTTAAGAA
>NZ_JBSQVP010000057.1:0-13696 GCF_055136605.1 Aquaspirillum sp.
GCTCGGCATTGATGCGCATTTGCTCCGCGATTTTATTCGGTAGCTGGGTTTCCACATTCATCATCACCCCACCGCCAAAGCTGATGCGAATCACCGGATGAGACACCGACCAATCCCATTTATCGTGAATCCACAGCCCTTGAAACAAGGCTTCATTCCCTGCCCACAGTTCAGCCAAGGTATCGAGGAACAAGCTTTTACCAAAACGACGTGGACGGGACAGGAAATAATGTTTGCCCTCATTCGCTAAGCGATAAGCCATTTCACTTTTATCAATGTAGTAATAATGGTTCTGGCGAATCTCGCTGAAAGTTTGAATACCAATGGGTAGTTTTTTACGTTGCATACCTTCACCTCAAACAGCTAAGCAATCAGCAGTGGCGGCAAACCATGTATTGAGCGTGCCTTATTACAAGCAGGTTCAAATACCCCTAAATCTGTTCTAGCACCAAATTCACGACAGGGACTGGGACGTTCCCGATAGATGCCACAGGAAACCGATTCACCAATTTTGCCAACCAAGGCAATACACCGTGGGCGGGCATAGTCCGTTCCACGCATCCGGCGCGTGGAGTGGGTTTCTTCATCAGCTAAGCGATCAGGCACCATTCCCCCTTCACTTTCTAATTCCGAGACATGAAAACTGACACGAAATGCAGCGCAACAAGCACCACATTGCTGACATACATTTACTGCAGCCATTTTTGTTTCTCTTCCTCAAAACACGGCATCACCAGCGCAGGCTCTTTTAGTTGACGGATGGTTAGGCAAAATGCTTTTGCCTCTGGATTATCACGTCCCAACATCGCTAACCATTGTTTTAGACGACTCAGCGCGAAACTAGGCCCTCGATGTGCAGCGCGATGAAAAAAGTCTTCCAACAGTTGTAAAGTATGTTGCCAACCACAATCAGGAGGGGCTTCACCTCGACAATGTGCTTGAATTTCTGCTGCCAATGTTGGTCTTGCCAGTAAGCCACGACCTAACATTACACTTGCCTGACCACTTTCTTCGCGACACCGCAAATAGTCGGCAACCGACCAAATTTCTCCATTCGCCATCACCGGCACAGAGACCGATTCGGCAATTTTTGCAATCCATTGCCAATGTGCCGGTGGGCGATAACCCTCAATTTTAGTTCGCGCATGTACCACCAAAGAGGCAGCACCACCCGCGACCAGTGCTTGAGCACAATCAATTGCCAGCGTTTTATCTTCGTAGCCTAATCGCATTTTAGCTGTCACAGGGATAGTATTTGGTACAGCCGTACGCACCGCCGAGACAATTTCATATAACAAGGCCGGTTCTTGCAATAAAATGGCACCACCACGATGACGGTTTACTGTTGGGGCTGGACAACCAAAATTTAGGTCAATGACAGGCGCGCCCAACTCTGCTAGTCTTTTAGCATTTTCTGCTAGTAAATCAGGATTGGAACCCAGCAATTGGGCACGAACATGCACACCGCTAGGCGTCATCGCCCCCAATCTGAGTTCGGGAAGCATTCGGTAGAATTGTCGAGGAGGCAGAACGGTTTGCGTGATTCGAATAAATTCACTCACACACCAATCAATACCAGGGAGCCGCGTTAAAGTATCACGCATGAGGTCGTCAACGACGCCCTCCATAGGAGCAAGCGCAATCTGCACAATGTTGAAAAAGAAAGAATTTATCAAGTCGCCATTGTATGCGACTTTTGCCTCATTGAATCAATCAACCCGCTCAGTTACTTGTAAGGAAAGCCTTTCGCCATGGCCAATGCTGCCCATCAACACTATGAACCGTTACCGGCTGATCTGTTTGCGCAACATAACCTTGCTTTCACTGCGCCAGACCTGTATCGCTTAACCGATAGCGGACGACAGTTATTAAAACCTGAACGCAATGCCCCACCCATTGATACCGGCCAACCGTTATCGGGACATCCTTTTGACATCATTGAACACACCTATCGCACCTTAGCTATTTGGTTAGAAGCGGTTTCGCGAATGCCTGATTTTTATATCAAATTGCCATTTATGGCGCGGCGGATTGCCAATTTGGTAGAAGAAGAACCTGATGCCGCATTGGCAGCAACTTTATTGGTGCCGATGGTGTCGTATACCGCAGGGCATTCGGTACAAGTTGCTGTGATGTTGGCACGTTTGGCCCCTTTGCTAAATATCTCTCCGGAAGACAAACAGAGCCTGTTATGTGCGGCATTAACGATGAATATCGGAGCAGCTGCGTTACAAAATACGCTTCATGAGCAAACCGATCCCTTAACTTCGGGGCAAAGCCAACATATTCGTTTACATCCATTGTTAAGTTCGGCGTTATTGCGTGAATCGGGTATTACCGATCCGCTATGGCATCGATTGGTCTGTGAACATCACGAGATGCCAGATGGTAGCGGCTATCCGATTGGCTATCCGGCTTCTTATTTACATCCCCTATCTGCTGCGTTGCGGATTGCGGATATCTTGGGTGCGAAACTATGTGGCCGACGTTATCGTAAACGGATGTCGGCAAAGAATGCATGGTTGAGCCTATATCAACCCGGAGATACATCCAACCCTGATGCCGTTTTGGTACAACGTTTTGTTCGTAGCATTGGGTTATATCCTGCTGGTTCGTTTGTACGGTTAGAGAATAAGAAAGTGGCGCTTGTAGTGGCACAAACTCAGGATTTACGCCATCCTAAATTATTGGCTTTTGACCGTGGTGGTGGTTTTATTACCTTAGATCCACAACAAGAGGGGAATGCCATTGTGAGCCCTGCCGAATTTACGATTCCAGATAATGCCTTATTACAATTAGCGAAGGCATGGGATTAGTTGTATTTCTTTCAGCCGTCTGTCATAAAAAAGATCGTGTGTGTTATTTAACCCAATTTCAGCAAGGATACATTCAAAATGTCGGTTAATTGCGAAAGAGCCGTTTTTGCCGGTGGCTGTTTTTGGTGTACCGAAGCCGTGTTTCGTGCGGTGAAAGGGGTAAAGACAATTCAGCCAGGTTATATTGGTGGTCAATTGGACCATCCGACCTATGAAGCTATTTGCACTGGTAATACCGGCCACGCCGAAGCCATCGAATTGTGGTTTGATCCAAGCGAAGTCGAGTATTCGACACTACTCGCCATTTTCTTTGCCACCCACGACCCCTACAGCCTCAATCGGCAAGGCCATGATATCGGCACACAATATCGCTCGGCGGTTTTCTATTGCTCAGAAGAACAAAAACAACAGCTTGCCAGCGCCATCGATCATCTCAATGCACAAGGGTTAGGTACCGTGGTCACAGAACAGGTCGATGCCAGTCAACACACTTTCTGGCCAGCGGAGCGTGAACATCTCAATTACTATGCCAATCACCCATGGCAACCGTACTGCATGGCAGTGATTCGGCCTAAAGTCGAGAAATTGATGATCTCTTTTCCTGCTTATTTACAGACAATTGAGCGATGATGCCCAGCGATAATCATGATTTATTTGCACAAAGCTATCAAGATTGGCTCAACAATCCGGTGCTAGCTTTCCATTCTTGGTTAAATAGACAAGATCTCAAAAGCAATTCTGCTACCGTTTATCACGCCATGTGGCGCAAATTTATTGAATGGACGGCCAGCAAAGAGATTGCTTTTGCACAGATTGAAGCGCGGCATATTGCGTGGTTCTTAGATGAAAATGGCTTACAAAAACACCATCGTTATCGCTATATCCGACTGATTGAACGCGTGTTTGAACACTTAGCCAGTTTGCGCCCTTGGCAAGAAAACCCAGCCAGCATTGCGGCGCAACAGCGAGTTGGGTTAGGAGAAAACGACCCGACTTCGTTTCTTACCTTTGCCGAGCGCAATGCTTTAGTGGCTTTTTTACAACCCACACCGCAAGCCACCACCACCGCAGCCTATTGGAAGGCCATGCGAGACCGTGCGCTGGTTGCCGTTATGCTAGGTGGAGGGTTAAAAGTATTTGAATTGCAACAGTTAAAAACGACAGACATCGATTTGCATCAGCATACGATTCAGATTATCGACGAGACACGCCAACGCACCCGCCATCTCACACTCCTTCAATTTGCGCACCAGCCGCTGCAAGATTGGCTCACCTTACGTCACGACAGCGCCACTGCCGGTCTGTTTGTTTTTGCCTCTAATCGCAAAGGCGGCATGATGCACGCAGCGTCTTTTTTCCGTCGCACACAGGCAATACTGGAACAAATCGAATTATTTTCCCAACGCCATGAACGCGCCTCACCACAAACCCTACGCAATACCTTTGCGGCCTTACATTACGACCAAGGCGTCGATGATCGTACGGTAGCAGAGTGGCTCGGTTTGATTGAGCCAGCCTCCGCCCGCCGCTTTTACCTCGCTTATCGTGATTGGCAACAACGGCATCTTGTTGCAGAAACACAAACACCTACTCTGCCGTAGTTTGCAATAATCGAAAAAAACGTTGCTCTAATGCTGGCCACCGCTGGGCAGCTTCTTCAGCTGCATTACGCGCTTGTTGGTCTAAATAACGTTGTTCCAAAAGTGGCAACTGTAAAAATTGCCCCAGATGATGAATGTCATATCCTTCTGGGGTCAGTGATAACACCGGCTCATCCATCATTACTTTTTACTCTCGGCAGTCACCCACACTCCATCGGGTGTTCGCATGTGATAACGTTTGTCGTTTGGATCGGCCATCACGATGGTCTGTTCATTTTGAGCAACCAAAGCAGTCTGAGGCAAATCAGCCGTTAAGCTGGCATTTTGCAAACCCGTTTGTAGTGCATGGTTTTTGATGGTGTTTTCCAACAGCTTCACCAAAGCCAAATAGCTGCTAGGTTCCTTCACCAACACAGGGGCTTGTGGTTGGGTTTGTGGAAAGTTAACCAATTTCACACCAACCGGCACCCGCACAATACCGGGGGAGGGAATTTCCCGTAACCCTGCCATTTGCAACTCATCCCCTTCTACCGCTGCCCCATGCTCTGGTACGAACATCACGACAGCAGGCCGTTGGCTGGCAGCAATCAGTTGAATAAATGCTTGCACATCAGTGAGTAAAGTATTTAATCGTTGCGGATAACTTTGCAAACTACTCAAACTGCTATTTGGCAACCGATTACCATCATGTAAAGAAATGGTGTTGTAGTACAACGCCGCCGGCGGCGCCTCTTTCGTTCGCTGATTAAACCAATTAAACAATACCTGACGATCTGACAAAATCGGAGAGTCATCAAACCCTCGCATTGCCACAGCGGCCGTGGTTGGCATCACCGGTTTCAACCCTGGCACAGCCAAATTTTGACTGACTAATTCGAAGAAATTATCAAAGTGGCCATCATGGTTCATTAAGGCATAGGGTTGTAAACCCAGCTGTTGTAATTGTTGAAACAGATAGCATTGCTGCGGTGCAGCTTGATAGAGCGCAGTATGTTCTTGTTGACCACAGGCCGCACGCAATACGCGAATCGCTGCTGGGCCACTATAGCTGGCACCAGTGCTAAATTGCTCAAATACCACATCGAATTGCTGCCATAGCGGGTGTTTGTCTTGTTTTGCAAAACGCAAATCGTCCCATGCCAATGAACAAATATGCAGCAAAATCACATCAAATGCTGGCTTTTGGCCTAATTGTGTGAGATCTACCACCCGTTTAGCTTCTTGCTGCTGAAATGCAGTGAGCAGTTCTGCCGGTGATTGGGTCGGTGTTTTGATTGCGGTGGTTTGCGTGGGTGTTGCCTGAGTGGCCACCGGAAGCACAGTGGCTTTTTGCTGCCATTGCCACAATGGCGTTACCACAATCGCCACCAAAACAAAGCTGGTGATTCTTAACCAACGGTTGAGGACTAAATACAACAATAAAATGACTAAAGCAGCAACCGATACCTCCCAACTGATCACACGACCTAATAATTCCTGCACATAAATCCAACTAAAACCCTGTAGATTTTCTATTTGTGACCATGCTCTAGCCAATGGTGGTAAGGGTAATTCACTATATAACAACAAAGTCGCGGCAAGCAGCGCCAAAACAAAACGTAAGCTGCTTAAAAACCAATGGAAACTGGGCAAAATTAAAAATAAGGCTAAAAGCAAGTTCCAGCCCAGATGAAACTGTAGCGTGCCACCCAAAGCAAACAGCAATTTATAGATAAAATATAAATTCCATAAACCCATTATCACAACCTAACAAAGATTATTTTTTAAACCAAGCACTGCTGATTTCTTTAACATGACGGAACAAACGACCATAACCACGCCATCCCATTCTAAAGACTTCAAACAAAGCAGCCAGTGGTTTATCAACCGGTTGACCTTCATCCCATGCTAACCAAGCATCGGCACGACCAAATGTGCATTGCACCAAGTTTTTTTCTTGTTCTGTTGATAACCCTTCAAACCGAACCCCAATTTGCTTGCCTTTTAGCATGACAATTTCACCGGGGAAACAGAATTCCCGATCACCGCGATTTAAACCAATATGAATGCGATCTTTCATTCTCAGATAGGGCGTTTCCTCTGGCAATACCAACCCCACCCCACCGCTAGAATAGTTATCGGTATAACAGGCCATGGTATAACCTTGCGGCAGATATAGCACCGCTGGAATTCGCATCGGAACACGATGCGATAAACGAATTTGTCGTGCTTCTGTCGCCACCCCAACAGCAGCCCCCAACATAATTAAGTTAAAACCAGTCCAAACCATATTTAATAAAACAGTCGATAGTTCGTGCTGATTCCAAAACAGCAAACGACCTACACCAATCGCAAAACCAAGCAGATTCAAAAACAACAGAATCAGGTAAGGCTTAGAGATATTCCAATCAAAATAGCTCTTTTCAATCAGCCCACCTTTAGCAGTCACATTAAACTTGCCTAATTTCGGATTGATAAAGGCAATTGTAGTTGGTAATACGATATACCACGCCAAAACAGACTCATATACTTCCGCCCAAAAAGAGTGGCGGTATTTTCCTTGCATGGTTGAGTTAGCCAGATTGGCATGCATAATATGTGGCAAAACATAAGCTGCCAAACTTAAAGCCGCTGCGTTAATCACATGCAGTTCAAAATACAAGTACGAAAGCGGCATAGTGAGAAAGATTAAGCGTGGAATGCCATAGAAAAAGTGCAGCATTGCATTGCTATAACAAAGACGCTGCATGAAAGACAACCCTTTGCCAAGAAAAGGATTATCAGTTCGAAAAATTTGCGCCATACCACGCGCCCAACGGATACGTTGGCCAATATGACCGGATAAACTTTCTGTTGCCAAACCAGCGGCCTGTACTAATTTCAAATAGGCAGTGGTATACCCTCGGCGGTGCATTTTTAATGCGGTATGGGCATCTTCCGTTACTGTTTCAACCGCAATACCACCCACCTCTAATAAAGGTTTTCGTTTAATAACGGCGCATGAACCACAGAAAAAAGTCGCATTCCATAAATCATTTCCATCTTGTACCAAGCCATAAAATAAACTGCCCTCATTTGGTACTTGTCGAAATGTGCTGAAATTACGTTCAAACGGATCTGGAGAAAAGAAATGGTGCGGTGTTTGTAACATGGCACACTTCTTATCTTTTACAAACCAACCCATGGTAGTTTGTAAAAAGGAACGAGTAGGAATATGGTCACAGTCAAAAATGGTGATATATTCACCTTGTGTTTTTTTGAGTGCGTGGTTAATATTACCTGCTTTGGCATGGAAGTTATCAGGGCGGATGATATACTCCACCCCAGCCTGTTCAGCAAATAATTTAAACTCTTCACGTCTTCCATCATCTAAGATATAAATTTTTAATTTTTCGTTTGGCCAGTCAATCCCACAGGCGGCATATACCGTTGGTCGAACCACTGATAACGGTTCATTATACGTTGGGATGTAAATATCAACACTAGGCCATAAATCGGTTTCTTTGGGGAGTGGAACAGGTTTTCGATATAATGGCCAAGCTGTTTGTACAAAACCAAACAATAAAATCAACCAAGTATAACACTCTGCCGCGTATAACAATAAACCAAGAAATTTCTCAATCGGCGTTTCTAAATCTAATGTATGTGTTGTGCGCCACCAAATATAACGAGCAGCGACTAAAATAGACAAACCGATTAACACCAAAATGGGCAATCGGCCCGGAATTCGACGAATACGTAACGCAATCCACCATGTTGCAGTAAAAAATAAGGTTTGTTCAAACAAGCTGAATGGTGTTGTAACAATAAGGGGTAGAACAATCGGCAATGTCACCAAAGTTGTTAGTAAAAATACCTGTGGATAACGCTCAAAAAATTGTTCAACCGATGATAGCGAACGTCCAATTTTTTCATAATTAAATTTAGGCAGCCTTGCAATTAACCAATCATAACAGCGGCGGATGAAAATCAATGGCCACAATATTTTTTCGACAACAGCCAATAGTTCCATGTTAAGCCACCCTTTAACGAAAGCTGGAGGTTGAATATTTTGTTCTGGAGACGGAAATCGCCAAAATAAAGCTAGGAAAAACTTAGCGTCAACCCGATTTTTTTCCTCTAAACCCAGCTGAAATCGAAAGAAAAAAGGCAGGAAACACACATACAACCATAATGTGTCAGGTGCATTTTCTTTAGGTGCTCGAAAAAAAATCCGCCATATCATGACGTACCACTTCGTCTCAGATTGCATCTGGAGATGTTGTTTTATCAGACAAATAAAACGATTCATGAATCTAATTTATCTAAGGTTTGCATGATGTAGGCACTAATACCATGTAAATCATGTGAGACTTGTGAGGAAGGCGCGTGATCAATCACCAATTTATTATTTGCAAAAGCTTCTGGCACCGCTTCATCTAAGTGTAAGCGATAGGGTAATAGCAGATTTGCTAAGTGGTTCTGGCTCATTAAAACCAAATCGTTATGTAATGGCCGACGAACATCTAGTTTATTGACTAAAAACAGCGCAGGCTTTTTTATTTTTGCTAGAAAATTACTGACAGCAGACAACGTCAGATAATGCAGAGGCTCAGGATTCCACACGACTAAAATTAAATCGGCTGCTTCGCACGCTTGTTCAACATATAGCGATGGCCACGGTGGAGTATCAATTAAGAATACACTTTCTGGCGGCACCACAATATCGTGCAAGGCTATTTTTAACCATTGCGGATATTTATATAAGGCATGATCAAAAATTTGTTTGGTCATCGCATCCACTGCACCAAATGGCAAAAAAATCACTTGGTCAGCACTTTGATAAGCATGGGTGCACCACTTTTCCCGCTTGGCTAAATGTGCGGCAAACCCTTGTTCTAGTAATTCATTTAAACCAAGAAACAACCCCAAACGATTAGCGGGGTCTAGTTCAATAATGCCTGTTGTCCAATTTTGCCGTTGTAAAATAGTCGCCAGCGAGGCCGTCATGGTTGTTCGGCCTGTTCCGCCACAGGGTGAAATCACTGCAATGACTTTCATGGTGTCCCTTTCCGGTGAGATTTTTTATTTTTCTTATCAGACATCAAGTAACCCATACGGTATAAAGGAGACAGCACACGCCCATTACGTTTGCGCTGTAAACGGTATAAATGCCCTCGCAACCACGACAACTTTTTCAGTGCAAAAAAAACCATAATCAGCAAGGCTGTTAAAAAGAAGGTGGCGATTAAAGCATTAAAAAAGAGACTCTTTAACACTATTGGCCACCTTGTTCGATTTTCAAATCGGCCTGTTTTTTCCGATTTTCTGAGCGCAGAGTAAGATCAATAGGACGTGCTTTAGTCATCATTTTTGGCAGCTCTTTATTGACAGCAGAGGAAGAAGCTGGCTCAAAAATATGCTGTAACATAGCAAATTGTCGTGTTGGTGAGGTTGGCGTGGGATTTTCAGCCGGGGCCGGTGTCGTTTGATTCGCAACGGCTTTGTTCTCGCGTTGTTTTTGCAAAAGCTCAGTATAATCTACAGCAGGATCTGCTCTTAATTGTTGCTCTAGATCAGCGACCATTTCTAACATCGTCAAATCATCAATCCCTCGAATCTCACCACTAAATAGACTGTCCACTGGCTGTTTAAAAACACGGCTCAGCACACCGGCAATATCAGAGGGACGGCAGGCAAATAAGAATAAGTAAATCTGATTACGATGGGCGGTAACAATATCACCAGAACGAGAGAGTACACAGACTTGCAACGCATCTAAAATTGGAATGTGTGGCAATAAAGGCAATTGAATCAATGCCTGAGACAAACCCAGCTCTCGACTTTTTGCAATACTGACTCGCGCATGTTCAATAAACTGTGGCACAGCCACATAACCCGAAATATCACTATTCATAGCAGCGGTCAGAACGCCTTCTAAATCGGCTGGCAAACTACGCTGAAACAGTTGGCCGCGTAATGATTCAATCGCAGAAGCAAGGCGAGAGAAAGAAGGATTTTGGCTGACAACTAAATTTGCCCCTACTCGCAATAATAATAATTCATAGTGATAACGCAGAGCGTGTTTTCCTTCACGCACCAGAATTTTTAATGCTTTACCACATTGTTTACGCAGTAAATAAATGGTTTTAGCGAGTTCTTGAATCTGATCACGATTGGCATGCAAAATCACCGTGGCAGTATGCAAAGTTTGGCATTTTTCTAAAATAGCTTCATAGTTTGCAACCGTTGTCCAATGAGGTGGCAACCACGACTCATCTTGCACAGCAATTTGTGTGGCGATCACCCATTCACTATCATGGGCAACTTTTTCATTTTCTTCATACTTAAAATAAGGACGGAAAGCATCTAACGCTAAATAGCCTGATTCATTTAACAGCAGTGGGTAATCATGGCCAAGCGCGACACCGTCTTCCGTGCGCCAAAATTCAACTTTCCATAGAAATTGGCGTTGATTTTCCTCGACCAATTCGGCCATACCCGCTAACTCGCCCCGCCACGTTTCTGCTAACACCGGTAATTGTTGTGTTTCATCTGGCAACGGTTCACACAACAACACACCACAATGGCCACGTTCGCGAAACCAGCGAGATAATGTTTTTAACTGCTCACGTAACAATTCACGGTCTTGTAATTGAAATAGCTTTTCGGCCCCTTCCAGCAAACAGAGGGATTGTGGTGGTAGGTGATAGCTTTCTAATTCGTTCAAAATCGCTTTGATACCGAATTTTTTCACTAACTCAACAAAATCTGTCGGCAAAGAAAAGATATTTAAATGTTTTTGCGTGACTTCATCATCCAGCATCACATTATGTAACACCAAACTTTTTAATACCTGCTCTGGTTTAGCATCAGATATAGCAACAACTGTGCCTGTTTTTAAGTTACGTTGTATTGCTTCAAAGAAAATACTGTCGCGTGCCAGCCCTTTCATCGCAAAAACCATGTATAAGCGATGAGGCAATAGCGCATTCAAATGATTAGGCAACCCAGCGATACCAAGCTGATAGGTTTTTTTCTCTTTTTTCAACCATGATTGAATTGGCCGAACTAATTGCTGGATCATTTTATTCATAATGTGATTCACCTCATCATCAATATTGTGAATAAGGACGTGCCGAACCTAAAGTTGGATAGCTCATCTTATCTTTTTGTGGTGAGAAATGATAACGTAGATAAATACCAGCCCGATTAGGCTCATAATCTTTTGAACGATCTATTTCTGCTGTTACACCAATGGTTAAAGCCTCATTGACACGATATTCGATAGCACCGCGCACTGAATAACCAACCCCCCCGCCTTTGCCCCCACTATGGCGAGGAGGAGAAAAGTTTTCAACACTGGCACGTTGCGCGGCCAATTGTTGTAATGTGGCGTGATTTGGGAAAAAGGGCACTTCTTTTTCATTATTATTGGAATAGGAGAGACTGCCACCAATGCGATATGACCAATTATCTCCCCTCGCTTGCCATTCAACAGGCAAGGCTAAAGAAACATAGCGTTGTGGGCTGTAATACCCACCGTGGCCGAATTGATAATGACGCAAGTTTTTCTGGAATTGCCAATAGGTTAAAGTCGCGCCAGTGGATAAGGTATAAAAGGGATGGTCAATGACGTCCCAATTGATCCCAGAACGGATATTCAATTCCCGATTATCTGGGATATTTTTTCCGGTTAACTTTGCTGCTGTGACATCCGTAAATAGCCGAATATCACCACTGCGCCACCCCACCCCACCGGCCACACCCTGCCGCACCACACCGCCCCACGTTTCACCGGTAATCGGATCGGTTTTCCCCGCAAAAGATAAAACACTGCTGGTCACCGGACGGCGGAATGCTTCAGCTTGCCACGACCAAGGCCCTTGTTGATTTTGGTAACGCACCCCGCCTAACCAAGATGCCACGGGGAAATCACTCGGCAACTTGCCAATGTCCACACTCCAATGGTCGTTTTGATAGCCAAGCGCAAACACTGTCCCGCGATACACTTGGCGTAATGGACCCGCCAAACGATCGGCACCAAAAGCAGCGATGGTGGCAAAGTCGCGGGTTTTGCGATTATCAGCACGGTCTAATTGCCCCCCATCCAGCACCACCTGATCGGCATGGGCGAAAACATGGCCATCATAGCCAAGCGGGAACTGCATATAGATGGGCGTTTCTTGCAGTGAGAAATCCGAGGCCCCCGCATCACCGGCCTTACGGTTAACTTGAAACGCTGTCGCTACCAGTGGTTGGCGGCGTTTTTCTAAATCGGCAAGGGCATTTTCTGCAGCAGTCAGCCCAACTGGATTATTCACACCTTGCGCCAGCTCATACGCTCTTGCTTGTTGATAATGTGCCAGCGCGGTTTGATAAGCGCCTTGTTGCTGTTGAGCACGGCCTTGTTGAATCACCACTTCCGGTTCAGTTGGGAAAGTCTGCTGCAGTTCTTGAAGCAGCGATTCGGCCTGTTGGGTATCCGACAAGGCCAATAGGCGACGCGCAACTGACAGCCGATTTTGTAAATCGGTAGGAGAAAGTTCGGGTAACAGATTAGCCAATACCTGTTGCGCTTGTTCCGCTTTGCCGCGCTCTTGCCACAACCGCGCTTGTAATAACTGCGCATCGGTATGTTTTGGCTGTTGCTGCAACACTTGCTCAATCATTTGTTGTGCTTGCGGATAACAGCCTTCTGCCAACCACAGTTCGGCACGCGCCAGCTTTAACTCGTCTTGCGTGTCAGTTGCTAATGCAGGATCGGCTTGCACTGTGTCGAGGCTGGCATGTGCTTGGCGAAAATCCCCTTTTTCACGGGCCTGACGTGCTTCGCGTAAACTTAAATCAACCTTTAACTGTTGCAGGGTCTTTTTTTGTTCGCTGGTCAACGGCCGTTCGGCCAATTTTGCCAGCCACGGTTTGAGTTGTTGATCGCGCTCGACCTGCGCCAACAATCGCGCATAACGAATTTCTAATTCGTCACGCGCTGGACTGGCCGGTGTTTGCACAATGGTGTTAAGCAACAAGGTTAAACCCTGCTCAATCTCACCTGCCCCCACCCGACGATCAGCCAATTCAGCAAGCCAATCAGGATGATGTTGGGCCAGCGTTTCGGCCCGTTGTCGGTGTTGTTTGGCCGAGACGTCCTCACCTGCTTGCGCCAATAAATTGGCTTGCTCATGGTGATAGCGCATCTCCAATGCCTGCGCCAATTCACGCGCTGCTGCGGTTTGTTGCGCCTTTGGAAACACGGTCAATGCCGCACGCGCTTGTTCGATGTCGCCCTGACCGTTTAAGAATAAAGCTTGGGCATAGCGC
>NZ_JBSQVP010000058.1:0-13248 GCF_055136605.1 Aquaspirillum sp.
ACTGCCATCGGGTTTTAGCAAAAAATCCGCGCCCCGTGAGACCGAACGGTGGCGCATTTTTCTTTCGACTGTTTTTCGAGAGCTATGATGCATAACCTTGCTTCACAACGCGCATTGGTCGTGTTGTCTGGTGGACAGGATTCCACTACCTGCTTATTTTGGGCAAAACAACGCTTTGCTGAAGTCGAAGCGATTACTTTTGATTATGGCCAACGCCATCGCATCGAATTGGCGTGTGCCAAAAAAATTGCTGAGTTGGCCGGGGTGATACAGCATGTGTTACCTATTAATACGTTTTCTGCCATTGGTGGAAACGCCTTAACCGATCCAACGGTATCGCCAACGACCACGACAGAGGCAACAGCGTTACCGAATACCTTTGTGCCCGGACGCAATTTGATTTTTCTGACTTTTGCTGCTGCTTTAGCCTATACCCGTCAAATAGGCCATATCGTTACCGGCGTTGCACAAACAGATTACTCCGGCTATCCCGATTGTCGAGAAAACACCTTAAAGGCTTTAGAGTTGGCAATCAATTTAGGCATGGAGGCACGCTTACAGCTGCACACGCCACTGATGTTCTTAAGCAAAGCAGACACGGTTCAGTTGGCACAACAAGTCGGTGCGATGTCAGCCTTGGCTTATAGTCATACTTGCTATGAAGGACAGCAACCACCTTGTGGCCAATGTGCAGCCTGTGTCTTACGCGCTAAAGGCTTTGCTGAGGCGGGTATTGACGATCCTTTAATCAGCCGTCTACAGCAAGAGGGCAAATAATGCTCACCTTTCATCATGTCGCCAGTGCCGGCTTTGAAGCCGCACGCCAGTTACCCGATGCAGCCGATGCCCGAGCCCGTTTACATGGCCACAGCTTTTTTGTCGAAGCCAGCCGCGCCGGTGATGAAGCGGGTAGTTTGGCCCAGTTATTAAACATGGCCTGTGCTGAACTCACTTATTCCGACCTCAATCAACGCCTTGCTCATCCAGATGATTTACCGTTAGCACACTATCTACAACAACAGTTGCAACAACACGGCGTGGAACATGCTGCTATTCGTCTGCGTTCTGCCCCCGGTCGGGGAGCCGATATCACCGACAGCGGTGAAGGACGGATTTGGCTAAAAGTGGATTTTTCAGCAGCACATTATCTACCGCATGTGCCAGCAGGCCATCAATGTGGTCGTATGCACGGTCATACCTTTAGCGTCAAAATCACTGCCCGCGCCAGCGAACATAACCATGCAGCGTTGGAACGCGCTTGGCTGCCACTTTCGCTACAACTGCATCATGCCTATTTAAATGATATTGCTGGGCTAGAAAACCCAACCAGTGAGAATCTTGCCGCTTGGTTGTGGCCACGCTTGGCAGAACCATTGGCAGGTTTAATCAGTGTGACGGTTCATGAAACAGTGACTGCGGGTAGCCGTTTTGATGGCCAACAATTTCGGATTTGGAAAGAACAGCGTTTTGAAGCGGCAGTCCCTTTCGATCAAAGTGGCCGTTATACCGGCGACAGTTATCGGGTCAATCTGCATCTCACTGGCCAATTGGACGAGGTCATGGGCTGGGTGGAAGATTTTGGTGATGTCAAAGCACAGTTTAAGCCAATTTATCAACAACTCGACCATCATCCCTTAGACCAATTACCAGCGATAACACGCACAGATTGTGCAGGCATTGCCGCATGGGTCTGGTTGCATGCTAAACCTTTATTACCCATGTTAAGCCGTGTCGATATTTACGCTGCCAATCAGATGGGCGTGCGCGCCATTGCCAAGGGTTGATATGACTTATACCGTCAAAGAAATGTTTTATACCTTGCAAGGTGAAGGCCGACAGGCTGGACGTGCTGCAGTGTTTTGTCGATTCAGTGGCTGTAATCTGTGGAGTGGGCGTGAACAAGATCGCTCAACAGCAATTTGTCAGTTTTGTGATACCGATTTTGTCGGTGTTGGCCCAGATGGTGGCAAATTTGCGGATGCCGAGGCGCTCGCCGCACGCATTGCCGCCACATGGCAAGGAGTCCCACGGCAGCGGGCTTATGTGGTGTTCACTGGCGGCGAGCCATTATTGCAGCTAGATCGTGCACTGATTGACGCCGTTCATGCTCAGGGTTTTGAGATTGGTGTAGAAACCAATGGCACCATTGCCGCGCCAGCAGGCATCGATTGGTTATGTGTCAGCCCAAAGGCGGGCAGTGAGATTGTGCAAACAAGCGGCCACGAATTAAAGCTCGTTTGGCCACAACGTGGTTTCAGCTCACTTCAAGCCTTTGCAGATTGGCAGTTTGACTATTTTTATTTACAACCGCTGGATGATATTCAACAACGCCAACACACCGCCGAGGCGATAGCTTGGTGTATGGCACATCCACAGTGGCAGCTCAGTTTGCAAACCCATAAGTTAACCGGTATTCGTTAATTGTGCTTTTAGGAAAAGGCCCCATGAGTTTACGTCTTTCTGTCTACGGTCAGGGTTTACACGACCATAGTTTATTATCGGTTTTAGCGGAATCGTGTTTGGCCGATCAGGTTGAACAACGCACACCAGACACCGCCGATTTCTTAGGCGATTTGGTTGAGGCGTCGCCTTTGTTTGCGGCGGTGTGTGAAGCAGCAGAATTAGACTATGCACTGTTACCCGCCAACTGTCGTTTTGCCGACTTTGGTTTATTGGTCAGTGATATGGATTCGACTTTGATTGAGGTCGAATGTATCGACGAATTGGCTGATATGTTGGGGATCAAGGCCCAAGTCGCCGCGATTACCGAACGCTCAATGCGTGGTGAACTGGATTTTGCCGCCTCACTGACAGAGCGGGTGGCGTTGTTAAAGGGGCTGCCGGCCAGTGCTTTAGATGAAGTGTATGAACAACGTATTCGTCTCACCCGTGGCGCAGAGACATTGCTCGCTGCTTGCCAACAGCATCAAGTGAAATTCCTACTGATTTCCGGTGGTTTTACTTTTTTCACCGAACGCCTGAAACAGCGTTTAGGGTTGGATTATGCCGTTGCTAATACCTTAGAAATTGTTGATGGGCATTTAACTGGCCGTATTCTAGGCCCTATTATCGATGCACAAGCGAAAGCCGATCATTTGCACCGCACAGCGGATGAATTGGGACTTTCTTCGGCACAAACCTTGGCGATTGGCGATGGCGCTAATGATTTAAAAATGATTGCAGCTGCCGCGCTTGGCATCGCCTTCCACGCCAAACCGGTGGTAGCAGAACAAGCCGACATGGCCATCCGCTTTGGTGGTTTAGAAGCCCTGCCTAAATTGCTGGGTTAATTTGCTTGTGGAAAGGAGTGTTTGATGTTTCCTACGTTATCAACCGTCAGTTTCGATGCAGTATTGCCCTTATCCTGTGCACACAGTGATGAGGCGGTGCCGCTGTTACGTTGGCAACATGAAGCACGCCTGCTATTGCGTATCTTAACCGCGCCAGCCGTCAATCAGCATGATGATGATGGACAAACCCGCCTCGAAGCCAAATTAGATTTATCGGTGTACTTACAGCTGTTAGCCCAGTTAGACCCCAATTTGCCAGATTGTGTTTGTCGGGTGGGGATGGAGGAAATTGCTTGGCAATCCACCGTACAAGACGATTTAGCCGTCGGTGATCGGGTGGTGGTCAAATTATTACTGGATCCACAGTGGCCGCTGCCGGTGCATTTGCCCTTGGTGATCATTGAGAAAACCATTCACACAGAGACCGCATACCCGGTGTTATGTGGGCAAATTGTGGCAGATTTTTGGGATGAATCGTTACAAGCGGTGTGGGAGAAGTGGGTGTTTAGCCGCCATCGGCAAGGCATCCGCCGCCCCCCTTCTCGCACTTAATTTGCCAACGGCAAAGCGGCAAGTTCTGGCCGAGCAAACCAATACCCTTGCATATAATTGACACCCATCTGGTGTAAGGTATTGGCCTCGGCTTCGGTCTCAATCCCTTCAGCAATAATCGTAATCTCTAGCTGTTGTGCCACCAGCAACACCCCCGACACAATCGCCTTCTTCACTTGATTTTGATCAATATCTCGAGTTAATTCCATATCAATTTTTAGCACCTGCGGTTGGAAGGTCGCTAACAGATTCAAGCCAGAATACCCCGAACCAAAGTCATCAATCGCCGTGGTAAACCCCTGCCGGCGGTATTCATTAAAGATATTGATCAAATGACTGGCATCAGAAATTTTTTCTCCTTCGGTGACTTCAAACATCAAGCGATTAGCAGGAAAGGCAAAACGCTTGGCAGCTTCTAAAGTAGCGCGGATACAGCTGGCCGGACGATACACTGCATTGGGCAAAAAATTGATACTGAGTTTACAGTTATCTAGATGGTGTAAACCCAATTGTGCTGCTAATTCAATGGCTTTCACACGACACGCTTGGTCGAAACGATAGCGATTGGCATCATTGACTTGACTGAGAATATACCCAGCACCTTGTCCTTGTTCTCCACGAACAAGGGCTTCGTAAGCATAGGGACGACCGGTGCGAACATCGATAATCGGTTGAAATGCCATCGTAAAACCGAACCCCAATGCGCTCAGATCACGACAGGCATCACAGCTAGCAGGTTCAAAGGGTAAGCTGAATTCAGTAGACATGGCATCCTCAACAACCAGAAAAATTTGAAAAAAGTAATGATTTTAATAAAAAATAGTGGCACACTGCAGTAAAGACAAAATAAGCTAGCAACGGTGACAAAAAAACTGTCGTATCGTAAAAAGATTGCAAGCATCTTTTGGCTACAATGATATTTTACAAGAAGTGTGGCACTGCCGACGTCACGGCTTCTTAGCATAGGTCAGTAGCAATGAATAATGATATCGATGATCTGCTTTTCTTTGTGGATGAAACAGCCACAACCAATCCTTTAGCCACCTCACCAAGCTTACCAGCTTGGCAAGTGCTCGTGGTTGATGATGATGCTGATGTGCACGAAGCGACACGCTTCGCGTTAGATGGCATTTTGATTTTTGATCGTCCGTTAACCCTTATCCATGCTTATTCGGCAGCTGAGGCATTAGAACGACTGCGACAGCCCCATGAAGTCGCTGTGATTTTGCTTGATGTGGTGATGGAAACCCACACGGCGGGTTTGGAAATTATTGATGTGATTCGCGGTGAACTTGGCTTGCACAACACGCGAATTATTCTGCGCACCGGACAACCTGGTTATGCACCAGAAATCGATACCATCCGCCGCTATGATATCAACGACTATAAAACCAAAAGCGAACTGACGCGCAATAAACTGTTCACCACTTTGTCGTCAGCTTTACGAACGTATGACCAGCTCTGCCGTTTAGACGCGAGCAAGCGGGGTTTAGAACAAATTGTCGTCGCCAGCCGCCAACTAATGAGCCGGCGCGAGATGCAATGTTTTGCTAAGGCTGCGTTAGCACAGTTAGCACAATATGCAGGTGTCCCAGAAGATGGCTTAATTTGTGGTGGCAATAACCTGCAACAGCCGACTGAATTCATGGTTTTTGCCGGCGGTGGGCGCTATGAAATGGAAACAGGCCGTCCTGCGGGTGATGTTTTACCGAATACCCTGTTACAACGTCTAGACCGCTGTTTAAGCCTGCGTCGCAGTTTGATTGAAGCCGATGGCATCAGTTTATATCTCAGTGGCGCCGAGGGGGATGTGTTAACTGGCTTTTTGCATTTACCACAACCGATTGTGCTTGATCGCAATTTATTTGAAGTCTTTTGTGCCAATATCGCTTTGGGGGGTGACAATGTACGATTGGTCGAAAAACTACAAGAATCTGCCTTTACCGATATTCTGACCGGCTTACCCAATCGCGCAGGCCTGATTGATACCCTCGACCGCTGTATCAAACAACAAGACCTCGATCACTTCGCTTTGGTTTTGATTGATATTGATCAGTTTTCTGCCATCAATGATTTGTTTGGCCATCGTTATGGCGACCAAGTACTAATTGCCGTTGCCAACCGCTTAGAGCAACATTTTAGTGATGGTTATTTTGTCAGCCGAATTGGCAACGATACCTTTGCGCTACTCGGGGCCAAACACGCTTTAACACCTAGCAATATCCGCGAATTGTTCTCCCGCCCTTTTACTTTAGATGACACTGAACATCAGCTGTCGGTGACCCTAGCTGTGCTATCAGTTGCGGATAGCCACGGCAGTGGTGCGGATCGGCTAAAAGATGCTTGGATTACGATTAAACGCGCCAAAGCACGCGGCCAAGGACAAGATGCCTATTTCAGTCAGGCCATCAATCGTGAAATGCGCGAGCACACACGCCTTTTACAAGCACTGCGTGAAGCGTTTGAATATAACCGTCTGTTTATCGCGTATCAGCCACAGCTTTGTTGCCGTACCGAGCGGGTTTTAGGTGTCGAGGCGTTGCTGCGTTGGCGGCATGATGATGGCAAGATGATTTCCCCCGCCAGTTTTATTCCAGTGGCAGAAAGCTCAGGCCTGATTATTTCATTGGGTGAATGGGTTTTGCGTTCGGCATTGAATGCTGTCGGGGCGATGCGCCGTTCTCACCCAGATTTAATCGTAGCGGTAAACGTCTCTGCGGTGCAATTTGCCCACCCTAATTTTCTGAATATGGTGGACTTGGCACTTGCCGACAGCGGCATCCCCGCCCAAGCCTTGGAGCTAGAAGTCACCGAATCGGTCGCTATTTTAGGGGCTGAAGCGGTCGAACAAATTTTCTATGCGTTGAAAACTCGCGGCATCAGTTTGGCAATTGATGATTTTGGTACGGGGTTTTCTTCCCTGTCTTATCTTGATCGTCTCCCTGCCGACCGCATCAAAATTGACCGTTCTTTCGTCAACGCGCTGGAAAGCGGCAATCGAGGGGCGCGCATTGCCGAGATGGTGATTCCGTTGGGAAAACAACTTGGGATGAAAGTATTAGCAGAAGGGGTGGAAACCGAAAGCCAAGCCCAAAAACTGCGCGATCTTGGATGTGCTGAAGTACAAGGATTTTTATATGCCAAACCTATGCCGCTGGATGAAATTTTGCCTTGGCTCGAAGAACGGCCTTGATCCCGCCCCGACACGACGCCGTGTCATCCTCATGCCGCTATTGTTGGCAGCGAGTGTGACTGTCAGCGGCTGCCAGCCAGAAACACCGGTACAACTCGCTTTTTTAGGCAGTCTTAGTGGTAAAGGGGCAGATCTCGGTGAATCAGGGCGCAATGGTGCTTTGTTGGCGATTGAAGATGCCAACGCCAATGGTGGCATTGCTGGCCGTGATGTAGAACTATTGGTATATGACGACCAACAAGACCCCAATACGGCGTTACGAGCCTTAGAAACCATTGCTAAACAAGATATTAAAATCGTCATCGGCCCAATGACCAGTTCGGTAGCCGAGGCCATTTATCCAGCATTACAGCGGTTAGAACTGTTCGCCATCAGCCCAACTGTCACCGCCAGTGCCTTACATGGCCAAGCAGACCGTTTCTTTACCATTGCCTCGCCAACGCAACGCAATAGCCAAGTCAGTGCCAACAAGCTCTATCAGCAAGGTGCACGGCGCGTAGCGATTATCTACGACACCAGCAACCGCGCTTTCTCACAGGATTGGGCCGACCATTATCGGCAATACTTTACTGCTGCAGGTGGCAAGGTAGTGGCGTTGTTAGCCTATGATGGCAGCCAAAGTGGCAGTTTTGGCCATTTGATTGAACAAGCGAAACGCGCAGAAGCCGACTCGTTGATGTTGGTCAGTGGCGCAGTCGATACCGTGCGTTTAGTACAGTTAGCGAGGAAAGAGGGCGACCCAAGTTGGCATATCGTTGCCTCGTCATGGGCAGCCACAGAGCATCTCATTCAATTGGGTGGGCGTAGCGTTGAAGGGGTGTGGATGACCCAATTTTTTAATCGTGAGCATCAAGCAGCACGCTATCGCGATTTTAGCGTCCGTTACCAACAACGTTTCCGACAAGACCCCGGTTTTGCCAGTGTCACGGCCTACGATGCCACCCAAGCCATTATCCAAGCCCTACGGCAAAAATCCCCACAACAAACCCTAGATCATGCCTTGTTACACACTGGCCCTTATACAGGCTTACAAGCAGAGTGGACATTCGACCGTCACGGTGATGCCAATCGTCCGACCTTCCTCACCATTGTCAAAAATGGTCGCTTTGAGTTGTTCCCTTAAATAATGAAACCCCTTAGCCTACGCAATTCCCTCATTTCGCTTTTAGTCATCGCCTCTATGCTGACCTTTGCCATTGTGGGCGGTTTGATTTTGTTACTACGCTTGCCACAAATCGAAACCAACAGCCGGATGCAGCTACAAGAACGCTCGGAACATGCCTCGCGTCTGCTGGGTTATTTCATGAGTGGCGTTGAAGCGCAGCTCATGCCGTTGTTGGCATTGGCTAAAGAAAACGACTACCAACAACATCCTGAGTCGCTGCAAAGCTATTTAGATGCGATGGCAGGAAAAGGCGATGTCTTTGATGCCGTCTTTGTGGTATCGCAGCGAGGCGATGTGTTAGCCGTTGGTAAACCCCTCGGATCACGCGCCGCAAATCGTGATTTACGCGGTGCAGATTTTTCAGGTAATCGTCTGTTTCGCTATGCTGCACAATCGAATCCTGCGGCTTGGCAGCCAATTTGGAGTGATAACTACCTCTCGCTACTCTCTGGAAAAAATACCGTCGGGGTCGCTTATCGGGTTGGTGGGCTGATTATTATTGGAGAAGCATCAATTGAGCGTGTGTTAGGTATGTTGACACAAGCAACCCGTAACACCTACTCCACCATCACCGTGATTGACAACAGTGGGCAATGGCTAGCGTCATCACAACCGGATGACCCACATCAACACCATAATTTTTCTGGCCATACCATCTTTCAAGCCGCACAAACCGCTAAAACGCTTCCGCCGTATTTAGAACTGGCCGGCCATCGTCATTTAGTCGGTGCCACGCGGTCAGAGAAATTGAATTGGATTATTCTAAGCACCTCACCCGCAGGATTCGACAATATCCACTATCGCACCACGGTATTGCTGGTCGGCTTGGGGTTTTTGGGTTCCATTATCATTAGTCTGTTATTGGCACCACTTTGGGCCAGCCGCATGGCACGTCCCCTGTCTGCCCTTATCGACCGTGCCCATTTAGTGACGACGGGAGATTATGCGTCTAGCTGGCCAAAGGATTTGCCTGTGGCCGAGCTTAACCAATTATCCAATGACTTAGCTGACATGGTGGCGGTCATTAACCAACGTGAAGCCGCTCTCTTACGTACCGAAGAACGCCTCCGCGCCACCTTAAACAATGCCCCTTCCGTGTCGATTCAATGGTATGACGGCCAAGGGAACATCGTATTTTGGAACCCAGCTTCTGAACGGATGTATGGTTACAGTGCACAAGAAGTGGTTGGGGTCAGTGTCGCCAACCGACATTTTATGTACCGCGACCAGCAACAAGTGAATGCCTTGTTGGAGTTATTACAGGACGTTCATCAAAGCGGCAAACCTTTCGGTCCTGCTGAATTTTGCCTACGCCATAAGCAAGGCCATGATATCTATGTCTTAGCAACGTTATTCCCGATTCCCAGCGATGAAGGGCATCCGTTGGTGGTGTGTATGGATGTGGATATCACTGAACAGCGCAATGCTGAACAGGCATTACGAGAATTAAACAGCCTGTTAGAACAAAAAGTACAAGAACGTACCGAGGCACTGTCGCAAAGCAATAGTGAGCTTGAGGCAACCATTGATCACCTAAAAGCCACGCAAGCACAGTTGGTGCAATCAGAAAAAATCGCCGCCTTAGGGAATTTGGTGGCAGGGGTTGCTCACGAATTGAATACGCCAATTGGGAATGGTTTGATGGCAGTGTCGACCCTCGGTGAACGCCTGACCGAATTTCAGCAAGCACAACAAAGCGGTTTACGCCGTTCTGATTTAGAGAATTTCTTAAAAACGGTCAACAATGCCGGCGAAATTGCTTGTCGCAATTTACAACGCGCAGCCGAACTGGTGAGCAGCTTTAAACAAGTGGCTGTCGACCAAACCAGTGCACAACGCCGTGAATTTGTGTTGTCTGAAGTGGTGCGCGAGATTGTTTTGACACTCGAACCCTCGCTCAAACGTACCCCATTTCACATTGAAAGCGATTTGCCACCCGCCATCCGTTTAGACAGCTACCCGGGGGCATTGGGGCAAGTATTAACCAATTTAATTAACAATGCCGTCTTGCATGGATTTCATGGTCGCGATCATGGCACCATTCATATTCAAGCCAGCCTAGAGCCAGAGTTGCAGCGGGTGCGCTTGTCGGTCTCCGATAACGGCAACGGTATTAGTGCGGAGCATCGAAAACGAATTTTCGATCCTTTTTTCACCACCAAAATGGGACAGGGTGGAACCGGACTTGGCTTACATATTTGCCACAATGCCGTGCAACACATTTTGGGTGGGCAGATTTATGTAGAAAGCGAAGTTGGACATTTCACACGCTTTATTGTGATCTTGCCGCTCAACGCGCCGCATGTTGTCCCTGATGCCGAAGCACCGCGCCCAAGCCTGCCCAGCTTACCGCTGCCACCCAAACCACCGGAATGGTATATCTAACCACGCCAAGCAGGGGGTAGAGCTGTCTCCCAATCCAAAGCTGTTAGCAATTGGGCAAATTCACCGCTAACAGGGGCGGTCAGCAGTAAGGTTTGTGATTGATGAGGATGTTGGATAGACAGCGTCACCGCATGTAACAACATCCGCCCCACCTGAAATTGCTGTTGGAAAAATCGGTTGTGTACACCCTTACCGTGGGTGGCATCGCCGATAATCGGATGGGCAATGTGTTTTAAATGACGGCGTAACTGATGCCGCCGCCCAGTGTGTGGCGACAGCTGCAACAGGGCATAACGACTTTGTGGATAGCGATCGACAGCAAATGGCAGTTCACAACGCGCCAAGGTTTGGTAGTCGGTCAAGGCGGGTTGTGCATTCAATTGGGCATTGTCGTGTACATATTCGCGTTCATCGGGTTGCCGTGTAATTGGGTGATCAATTTGTCCGTGGTCAGCAGGATGGCCACGCACCACCGCTAAATAGGTTTTCTGTGGTTGTTGATCTGCAAAATTTTCATTCAGCACACGCGCGGTGTGGGCATTCAAAGCAAACAACAACACCCCACTGGTGCCCCGATCTAAGCGATGAACGGGATACACTTTTTGCCCAATTTGATCACGCAACAGTTGTACAGCAAACCGCGTTTCACGGCGGTCGATTTCGCTGCGATGCACCAACAAACCAGACGGTTTATCAATGGCAATCAGATCATCGTCGCGGAAAAGAACTTTCAACATACAGGGTTTCTATTATGTATGGCCAATCTAGCGCGAAGGTTCGGCCAACCACCTGCAGCGGTAAGCGCCATCGCGATCATATTCAGCCGCTTGTTTGATCGGATTGAAACGGCGCCCACCGCGTGGGTCGGTGCCAAGCCCCGCAATATACAACCAATTTCCCTGATTGCTATAACAATCGTAGTCGAGCAAATTTGACTCAAACCACGCCGCCCCAGCTCGCCAATCACACCCCAAGTCATAAATCAAATAACTGGCCACCACCTGCCGCAGGCGGTTACTGAGATAACCGGTTGCCGCCAACTCACGCATCCCCGCATCGACCAAAGCCTCCCCAGTTTCACCGGAACACCAGCGTTGGAAGTTGTCTGGATCATGGCTTGGCACTGCCCGACGAGATAAACCGCCACCGTGGTATAACCGTGAGCCATATTTCAGGTGTAAAAAACGGAAATAATCGCGCCACAACAATTCAAACCACAGCCAATAACTGCTCTCGCTCTTGCCATATTCCGTTTCAAAGGTTTGCAACGCTTGCACTATCGTCCTCGGAGAAAGCGCACCACAAGCCAACCAAGGAGAAAATTTGCTGGAGAAATCGACGCCAGATAATTGATTGCGCGTGGCCTTATAAGAATGTGGCAACCCACGCGCCATATATTGCACCAAGTGCGCTAATGCAGCGGACTCACTTGCCTGAAATTCAGGGGCGGGAAAAGGAAAGCTGCTGCGATGGTCTATAGCCGGTAAAACTGTGTCAGAAAAATCAAATGCGCCGTCGGTACACCAATTATCAGGCAGAGGTGGCACAACAGGGACAGCCAAAGGTAATCGAGGGGTAATCGCCTGCCGTTCGATTTGTTGGCGAAAAGCCGTAAAGACATCCGGCAGTTTTTCGACATGGAAAGGTAAGTCGGCCGGATGAAACAGCGAAGACTGCCAATACGTTTCTACCTTGATGCCTTGTGCACGCAGGGCGTTGATCTCATGCTGTTCTTCAGGTGTCGCAATTTCTTCGCAAATTACCACCTCGGCAGCGGTTTTTTGTACCAAGTTGGGTAAAGCTTCTGTCATGTTGCCGAGTAACGGGATCAGTTGACTTCCCTGTTCGCGCAAAACCACATCGACAGCTCGTGCCGCTTCTAATCGGAACGCTCTCGCCCGTGCACTCATCCGTGGAAAACCCCACGCCGTCGCTGTGTCTGGTGGTACAAAACACACTGGTATGACAGTAGCACCACGCTGACAAGCCGCCGTCAAGGCAGGATTGTCATGCAGACGAAAATCGGAACGGAAGCAGTAAATGACGGTGGCCATGGACATTACCTTAAATTGCACTTCGGCAAATCATGGACAGACTCACTAATCGGGATTGAGTTCGGCAATTGTCAGATATTGTTAAACCGAACCATAACCATGCTTCAGCACTTAGACAAGGGAGTGATCATTTGTCGCGTTGACAAAAAAATTGCCTCCTGATTCAGATAGCGGCTGGGCTGGCGTTAAAGTTGGAAAATATCTTCTAATCGTTGCGCTTGCGTTAACGATATACCCCATTGCTGTAACTGTTCCGGCGTTGCCGCCCGTAACCGTGACAACACCCAATCTGGCAACGGCTGACCAAATTTTGTTTCGATCATACTGCGAAGGAATATTTTCATGCCTTCCTCACGGCCTTCCTCACGACCTTCTTGACGACCTTCTTGACGACCTTCCTCACGACCTTTTTGGATACCTTCTTCTCTGCCTTCTTCCCGTGCAGTGATGATGTCGGTGTTGTAATCCCACACAGCCCGTTCACGCGCCAATGCCCGTAACCGTTCTTCTTTGGTTTGGCTCATTTGCTCTAGAGATTGCAAGACAGTCATTACCGGTGTGTGTGTCAGCTGTGCCATGATGTGTTGCTCCTGCCAGTGTTCAAACAGA
>NZ_JBSQVP010000059.1:0-13188 GCF_055136605.1 Aquaspirillum sp.
GTACCAGCCAACACCGCAGCGAACAACAATTTTGTGATACGCATGTTTTTCATCTCCTGATGTCATAAGACCATGACTGTTTACAACACAAACCGACATAGTATCGGCAAATCATAATTAAGAAAATATTAAAATGATGCCAATGGCGAAAAACTTTTCAGGCTATCTAGCAGCACAGAAATGTTATACAATATCATTTTGATCGCCACTTGCTACATTTATGGACGCTGAACTGTATCTACAGCGCGCAGCATCTCACTGCACCGCTCAAGGCAGCCGCCTCACGCCACTACGCCGCAAAATTTTACAACTCGCACTCGCCCAATCAGGTTTGATCAAAGCCTATCAGCTCCTGCATTGTTTACAAGCCGAACGGGGACTCGACAACGGCGTCGTCGCCCCACCGACCATTTATCGTGCATTAGATTTTCTGGTGGCTCATGGGTTTTTACATCGTGTCGATGCCCTCAACGCTTATGTGGTGTGTCCACATTTTGCCTGTGAACATGATGGCATTATGTTGGTATGTGACCATTGTGGCCAAGTACAAGAGGTTGATGCCGCGCAAAGCCTCAGCCCCCTATGGCAACACTGCCTACAACATGGCTTTCAGCCTCACCAACGCGACTTAGTGCTCACAGGAACGTGTCAACAATGTCAAACAGCCTAAGCACGCCGACTCAAGGTACAACGCCGGTTCACTTGCTGGCTGGATTCCTTGGCACCGGTAAGACCACCACGCTGTTACACCTGTTGGCCCAACGTCCCGCCACAGAAAAGTGGGCGGTTATCGTCAACGAGTTTGGTGAAATCGGCATCGATGGTGTGGTGTTACAACAACAGGACATTGAAGTGCGAGAAATCAGTGGGGGTTGTCTGTGCTGTACCACTGGCCCCCAGTTACCTGTTACTGTCACACGCCTATTGCGCGATCATCAGCCTGATCGTCTGTTCATTGAAACCAGCGGGCTGGCCCATCTGGCAACGTTAGTTGATCAACTAAAACGTCCACCGCTTGGCAATGCACTGGCGATGCAAGCGGTGATCACGCTTGTCGATGTTAGACAATTTTTTGATAGCCAATATCGCGATCATCCGGTATACCGTGACCAAATTCAAATTGCTGATGTTTTGGTTGCCAGCAAAACCGATCTCGCCAGCCCGGAACAGTTGTCGGCCTTCGAACAAGAAGGCGCCACGATGTTCCCCCCCAAACAAGCCATCTTGAATATGCAGCATGGCCATCTCAGCCCCGATGTATTGATGATAGGCACAGTCTCGCCAGCCCCGAGTCGCTATCGGCCCAAATTACCTGACGCCGACAGTGCAATTGGCAGTTGTGGTTGGCGTTTTCCGGCACAGCAACGCTTTGATGCCGATCGTGTCGCACAGCTTTTTGATCAGCTGCCACACTTGGTGACAGGGCTATGGCGAGCCAAAGCCGTGCTATACGTTCATCAACAACGCTTGTGGTTTAACTGGAGTGCTGGGCAATGGGGTGTTGAATCTGTGGCATGGCGCGGTGAAAGTCGCTTCGAGCTAATTTGTCATCAAACACAAGATTTTTCCGACCTCGAAGCAGCGTTACACGCCTGTCTGGTTACCGATTATTGAAGCAGGAACAGTTATGCATCATCACACAGGTTTTAGCCTGTTTGCCGCCTCATTGTGGGCGCGGCTGGGTTTGGTTGCCTTGGCAGCAACAGTGTTATGGCTTGGGGTTTATTGGGCAATCTCACGATGAATAGCGTCTCTCTCCCCAACCATGCCGAACTTGGCCTCGACAATCTCACCGTTTCTTATCAACGCCGGCCAGCGATTCATCACCTCAGCGGCAGATTCACCCTCGGCAGCAGCAATGCCATTTATGGGCCGAATGGCGCTGGCAAAAGTACGGTACTTAAAGCGTTGCTGGGTTTAGTACGTCCGGATCACGGCACAGTGATGTGTCACGGTATCCGCACAGCAGATATTGCTTATCTCCCTCAAGCCAGTGACATCGACCGCAGTTTACCGATCACTGTGGCTGATTTGGTATTGACGGGACTATGGCAACGAATTGGCATGTTTCGCGCTGCCGGTAAGACAGGCCGACAACGGGTCAGTGCAGCGCTGACCACCGTCGGTTTATCGGGTTTTGAACATCGTCCGATTTATCAGTTATCGGGCGGTCAATTTCAACGGGTATTGTTCGCCAGAATTTTGGTCCAAGATGCCAAAGTGATTTTGCTCGACGAACCATTCAACTCGATTGATGCCAAGACCACCGAGGAACTGCTGGCACTGATTCACCAATGGGTCTTAGAACAACGTACGGTCATTGCCGTGTTACATGACGAACAACAAGTCCGCAACCATTTCCAACACACGCTTTTACTTGCCCGCGAAATGATTGCATGGGGCCCAACACACAAAGTGCTCACCCCAGCTCATCTCCAACGTGCACGGATGAACGTAGCCGTATGGGATGAGGCACCGCCAGTCTGCCATCGTGATGATGCCGTTGTAACCGCTTCTTGAGACGTACCGTGACCTTCTACGATTTGTTTTTTGCTCCTTTTGTGGAGTTCAGCTTTATGCGCCGCGCGCTGGTGGGCTGCATTGCCCTCGCCTTTGGCTGCGGCCCGATTGGCTTGTTTTTAGTGATGCGGCGGATGAGTTTAATGGGCGATGCCATGAGCCATGCTGTCTTACCGGGGGCGGCCGTTGGTTATTTATTGGCTGGTTTATCGCTCCCCGCGATGAGCATTGGCGGGTTTATTGCCGGTGTCAGTGTGGTGTTAATCGCTGGTCTTGCCAGCCGCTTTACTGAGTTGAAAGAGGACGCCAGTTTAGCAGCGTTTTACTTATTGTCTTTGGCAGCGGGGGTCTTATTGGTCACCCGTTTTGGCAGCCAAGTCGATTTAATCCATATCTTGTTTGGCTCGGTTCTTGCCGTAGATAACGCCGCACTCTACCTCGTTTCGACTATTGCCACCCTTTCCATGCTAACCCTCGCGGTCATTTATCGACCCTTGTTGTTAGAAAGCCTCGACCCCGCTTTTCTCCGTGCCAGCGGTAACCGTGGCGGGTGGTATTACCAAATTTTTATGTTGTTGGTTGTGTTGAATTTAGTCGCGGGTTTTCAAGCACTGGGCACGTTGATGTCGGTGGGGCTGATGATGATTCCGGCAGTCAGTGCCCGACTCTGGGCACAATCCATTGGCTATATGTTGCTATTCGCAATTGGTATCGCACTGTTTTCCGGTTATGGCGGTTTGTTACTGTCTTTCCACTTCGACTTGCCGTCTGGCCCAGCGATTATCTTGCTCGCCGGCAGCCTATACGCCATCTCGCTATTGATTGCCCCTGCCGGTGGGGTATTAGGTCGCTATCTTCGCTTACGCCATTTAGAACGTTAGGAATACCCACTCAATGAAAAAATCGCTTCTTGCCCTAACCCTCAGTGTCAGTTTTGCCGTTCCAGCATGGGCAGCAGAACCCTTGCCGGTGTTAACCAGTTTCAGCATCCTAGCCGACATCACACAACAAGTCGGTGGTGAACGTGTCACGGTCAGCAGTTTAGTTGGCCCCAATCAAGATGCCCATGTGTATCAACCTTCGCCACAAGACGTTAAAAAACTGTTGGCAAGCCGTGTTTTTGTGGTCAATGGTTTAGGATTCGAAGGCTGGATTCAACGCCTGACCCAATCCAGCCAATATCGTGGTCAAACAGTGGTAGCCAGCGAAAAAATCAAACCCCTCGCTGTCAAAACCAGCCATGGACACGATCACGGACATCGCCATGATCACGGAAAAGGTGTCGATCCCCACGCTTGGCACAACCCACAGCATGTCATTCAATATGGCCATACCATTGCACAAGCCTTAGCAAAGGCCGACCCTGCCGGTGCCAGCTATTATCAGCAGCGCGCCCAACAATTTGAACAGCAACTGCGCCAGCTCGACCAATCGATTGAGCAACAGTTTGCCACTATCCCAGTAGCACAACGTAAAGTAATCACTAGCCACGATGCTTTTTCTTATTTAGGACAACGCTATCAAATCCGCTTTCTCGCACCACAAGGGATGAGTACCGAATCGGAAGCCTCTGCCGCCAGCGTCGCCAAATTGGTCAAACAAATTCGCCAAGAGAAGGTTAAAGCGTTGTTTGTCGAAAATATGGCCGACCAACGCCTACTACAGCAAATTTCACAAGAAACCAACGTCAAAGTTGGCGGTAAGTTGTATTCCGATGCTTTGTCCGCAGGGGCACCAGCGGGTTCGTACATTAAGCTAATGCAATATAATGCTAAAAATCTCGCTTCTGCATTGCAATAATTGCGCTAGAATTGCCATCCATCCCCTGTTTTCCTTTATAAATTAGGGGGTGGGTGTTTATTTTCTTTGACATTGGCGTTTAATTTGTTAAATTAGACCAAACATAGCTTGTCTAACACAATTCTTTGTCCTGTTTATTCAGCTACCGAGGCAAAATTCCTGTCTCACATCCGCTTGGCTGCAAACTTTGGTCACGGTTACTGACAAAAATTTTAGGTATTTGTCCATAACAGTGCTCATCTTTGACAAAAAATCGGATAAAGTAGCGTTTTTGTTATTCTGAACGAGGTTTGCATGTCTCGCACACCCAATACGTCCCAATCAGCAGCTCTCGACGCCGACTCGCCTGATGCTTTCTGCAGCACACGCCAAGCCGCCACTCGTCTTGGTGTGTCAGTAGGGACAGTACAGCAAATGGTCGAACAAGGCGTGCTATCTGGTTGGAAAACCGCCGGTGGACACCGCCGGATTAGTCTACGTTCGCTTGAAACGCTGCTGCGCTCCCGCGTTGGCGCAACGTCCTCATCTGACGCACACACGCTGTCAGTGCTGATCGTTGAAGATGATCCTTTCGAACAAGCGTTCTATCGCGAAACGCTGGCCGAAATGAAATTGCCATTAAAATTAGAAATCGTTGGTAATGGTTTTGATGGTTTGCTGGTTGTCGGTCGTCAACGCCCTGATGTGTTGATCTCTGACTTGATGTTGCCCGGGATGGATGGCTTTTTGATGATTCGCGCCCTGCGTGCCGATCCAGATTTATCCTATCTTGATATTGTCGTCGTCAGTGGCCTCAGCAGCGAAGAAATCGCCGAGCGTGGTGGTTTACCAGAAGATGTGACTGTCTTTTCCAAGCCTATTCCTTTCCGTGAATTACACGGCTATTTACTCGCTAAACGTATCCAGCTCGGTCGACGCGGCGCACGCTAATTCCTTTCTGCCAGCCCGTCTGCATGATATCCGGAAGTTTTAATATGCTGAATCAATCAGAATTTGACGCGCTGGCGGCACAGGGATATAACCGTATCCCCGTTACGCTGGCTTTATTTGCCGACCTCGACACGCCCTTGTCGGTTTATTTGAAGCTAGCCAACCAACCTTATTCCTATTTGCTTGAATCGGTTGTAGGCGGGGAACGGTTTGGTCGTTACTCTTTTATTGGCCTACCTGCGGCAACCCGCTTGCGGGTGAATGGTAAACGGGTACAAGTCGAACACGGTGATCGAGTCCTCGAAACCCACGATGGTGACCCACTGGCGTTTATCGAAGCATTTCAAAATCGCTTTTCTACCCCACCACAGCAAGGTCTACCGCGCTTTTGTGGCGGTCTTGTCGGTTATTTCGGTTATGAAACGATCAAACTGATCGAGAAAAAATTGGCTGATTGCCCAAACAAAACCGACACAATCGGCACCCCCGATATTTTGTTAATGCTGTCAGAAGAACTGGCCGTGGTAGACAATTTATCGGGCAAATTGCATTTGGTCGTGTATGCCGACCCAGCCGTTCCAAATAGCTATCAAAAAGCCCTTGCACGCTTGGAAGTATTACGGCAAAAACTGCGTGAGCCCACGCCGATGCCGCTGTCGAGTCCATCTCAAGTAACCACAGCACACAGTGTCTGGGGACAAGAGGCGTTTAAAGACGCAGTGAGCCGCAGCAAGGCCTATATCCAAGCGGGTGACATCATGCAGGTGGTGTTATCACAGCGGATGGAAATGCCTTTTAACGACAGTCCACTGTCACTGTATCGCGCCCTACGCAGCCTCAATCCCTCGCCCTATTTGTTCTTCTACCATTTTGATGATTTTCATGTCGTCGGAAGCAGCCCTGAAATTCTGGTACGCCAAGAAAACCGAACGGTCACCGTCCGCCCAATCGCCGGTACCCGTGTGCGCGGTCAAACACGCGAAGAAGATCAAGCACTCGCAGAGGACTTGCTGGCCGATCCCAAAGAGATTGCTGAGCATGTGATGTTGATGGATTTGGGCCGCAATGATGTTGGTCGTGTTTCGGAAACTGGCTCAGTGCAGGTCACTGACCGCATGGTGATCGAAAAATATTCACACGTAATGCACATCGTCTCTAGTGTGGAAGGCCGTTTGCAAAAGCAACTCGGTAATCTGGATGTGCTAAAAGCGACTTTCCCAGCAGGGACTCTATCTGGTGCGCCCAAAGTCCGCGCCATGGAAATCATTGATAAACTAGAACCGATTAAGCGTGGGATCTACGGCGGTGCCGTCGGTTATCTCGGTTTTAACGGTGATATGGACTTGGCGATTGCGATTCGGACAGCGGTGATTAAGGATGGCACCTTGTTTGTGCAAGCGGGTGCCGGTGTGGTGGCCGACTCGGTCCCAGAAAGCGAATGGCAGGAAACGTGCAATAAAGCCCGCGCTGTGCTGCGCGCCGCCGAATTGGTGCAACACGGTTTGGATGCCTAATGCCCTGATTGACAAAATCAGGGTATAATTGCCCGACATAATAGGGCAATAGATATGACAAAGCAAAAAGCCGTTCTCACACCCTTACTCACTGCCTCCCGAGCAAGTGTGATACTGTTTTTGCTGTATTTGCTCAGTTTTTTGCTGTATTTGCTCAGTGGCTGGGTGTCGTTGCTGTTAATCGCACCACCCGGCTACGCCATCCCCATTTATCCCCCTGCCGGTTTTGCCCTTGCCTTTGCTCTGATCTATGGCGTTCGGGTTTGGCCGGCGGTGTTGTTCGGCTCTATCGGCATCCAATGGTTATTAAACACCTCACAACCGATGTCGAGTGGTATTGGCTGGCCGATGCTGTCCTTTATCCCCCTTGGGGCGGTATTACAGATGTGGGTGGGACACCGCCTTGCTAAAACGCTACTCCCCTTCCCGTACGCCTTAGATACCCCAAGCAGTATTGCGCGGTTTTTACTGATTATTGCACCACTGGGTTGTCTCATCAGTGCCGGTGTGGGGATTGCCACGCTCTATTTTGCCGGTCATCTCAAAGGTGATGATCTTGGCTTTAATTTATGGAGTTGGTGGATCGGCGACACCCTCGGGGTGTTGATTGTCACGCCCTTGGTATTTGCCTTGTTGGGCCAACCGCGTAGCGATTGGATAGGCCGCCGTTTAGTGATTGTGTTGCCGCTTATCGTGGCACTGTCGGTGGTTGCGGTTGCACATACCCATATCAACCGCTGGGAGAAACAACGGTTGGCAAGCGAATTTGAACGCGATGCCAATCACCTCAGCCAATTGCTCAGCCATCGGCTACGCGTGCAAAAGGACATGGTTTTTGCACTGGAGCGGTTTTTGATTTTACACCGCAATTTAACCGCTGCTGATTTCAAAACATTTGTCTCTGCTTGGTTACCACGCTATCCCGGTTCGCAAAATATTGCATGGAGTCCGATGGTGCCAGACAGCCAACGCACCACATTTGAACAATACTGGCAACAACAACTGCAACAACCCGATTTTTCCATTCTGGTGCGCGACCCAAACGGCAAAACCTTCCCCGCCCCCACGGCATCGCATTATTTGCCAATTTTATTTGTTGAACCATTACAAAAAAATCTCAGTGTCCGAGGCCTCGATCCACTGGGTTTTGCCCCCACTCGTTCTGCGATTGAAACTGCGCTCCATAGCGGCAACCCCTCAGCCGCCCAAGCCATTCGCCTAGTACAAGAAGCCCATCATCAAAAAGAACAGCGCGGCATTGCGGTCTATCACGCCGTGTATGCACCAGCGGCAACCCCAAATGAAAAACCCACCTGGCTAGGGGTGATTTCGACCGTGTTTCGGATGGATGATGTGTTACAAGCCACGTTGGGCAATCCCAGCGAGCAAATTGAAATTTGCCTAGTCGATATTTTTTCACCACCAAGTAAACAGCGACTCTCGGGACCAGACGGCTGTCAATACAACAGTTGGTTGGCCG
Source organism: Aquaspirillum sp. (assembly GCF_055136605.1). Lineage (NCBI taxonomy): Bacteria > Pseudomonadati > Pseudomonadota > Betaproteobacteria > Neisseriales > Aquaspirillaceae > Aquaspirillum > Aquaspirillum sp. The sequence goes on from NZ_JBSQVP010000059.1 coordinate 8,245, forward strand.
GCCACCACCCGATTTATCGAGAAACCTTACAATTTGGCGGTCGTGAATGGGAATTACGCTTGCGTCCAACAGAATTGTATTTGGCCCATAAGCGGACATGGGCAGCATGGTTTATGTTGGCAGCCAGCTTAGGTTCGGTGGCGGTCTTGGGCGCTTTCTTACTCTTAATCAGTGGCCGCACACGGCGAGTCGAGGAACACATCGAATATCTCGCCCACTACGATGTGTTGACCAACTTACCAAACCGCAATTTATGGCGGCAACAAGCAGAAGAAGCGATTGGTGAAGCACAAAAATATCAAGATAAACTGGCTATCTTGTTTTTAGACCTCGATCACTTCAAAACCGTGAATGATTCGCTCGGTCATCCTGTTGGCGATCAACTCTTAACCATCGTGGCAGACCGCCTGTCGTCCTGCCTGCGGCAAGAAGATGTGTTGGCCCGACAAGGGGGCGATGAGTTTGTCTTAGTCTTGCCAGCCCTCGACAATCCACAGCAAGCGGGGGTTGTCGCACAGCGTATGTTGACCACCCTTGGGCAAAAAGTTGACATTGAAGGGCACGAATTAAAACCATCCATGAGTATCGGTATTGCCATTTACCCCGAAGATGGCGAAGACATCGATACATTGTTGCGTCATGCCGATTTAGCCATGTATAGCGCCAAAGCCGATGGCCGCAACAGTTACCGTTTCTTTGAAGAAGAAATGAATGCCCGCGCTTTAGAGCGTTTGATGTTGGAAAGCGCACTACGACGTGCGATTGAACGAGATGAGTTAGTGTTGTTCTATCAAGCGCAATTTGATACCGAACAGCAAGGCTTTTTTGGTTGTGAAGCATTGGTTCGTTGGCGACATCCTGAAATGGGGATGATTTTGCCAGCACAATTTATCCCAGTCGCAGAGGAATCAGGGTTGATTGTGCCGATGGGAGAATGGATTTTGCGCGAGGCGTGCCGACAACAAGTGCGCTGGCAAATGGAAGGCAAGCACATCATTATTGCGATTAACATTTCGGCACTGCAATTTGCCAAGCCCGACTTTGTCACCACTGTCGCAAAAATTTTGCAAGAAACGGAAGCCGACCCTGCCTTTATCGAGCTGGAAATTACCGAAAGTGCGTTGATGCAAAACAGCGAGGTCTTACAAAAACGCTTACAAGCGTTGCGTGATTTGGGCCTGACCCTCGCCTTAGATGATTTTGGCACCGGCTATTCTTGCCTTGCCTATCTCAAACAACTGCCGATTAGCCGCATTAAACTCGACCGTTCTTTTGTCAAGGAACTGCCAACCGACAGTGAGGATATTGCGATTGCCAGTGCAACGCTGTCATTGGCACACAATCTGGGAATGGAAGTGGTCGCCGAAGGGGTCGAGAACGAAGATCAAAAGATCTTTTTGGAAGGGCTGGGCTGCCGTTTTATGCAAGGCTATTTCTTCGCCCGCCCCACCGCCCCCGACCATTTTCTACACGTTCCACAACTGAAATCCGTACCGGTGACGGGAGTTGTGGTGTGACGGCCTTATTCTGTTTTTGGCCATAACAATGCAAGTTGTTTTTGCCCTTTGCCCAATTGGAAAGTTTGTGCTTTTTGCACGCCATTTGCCATCGCTTCGATGCGGTAGGTGCCGGCGGGTAATTTCACCAAGACCAAAGGCCCCAAACCCGCGGCTTCCATAACTTTATCCCCTTTGGGCGTGCGGATGGTGATGGCTACGTTGGCCAAATACTCCGCGCCTCCCTCACGCAAACGCGCCAGTTCAATATACAGCGGGTATTGTTTAGCGGCAGCTTTAATCGCCTCGGTTTCATCACTGCCAATCCCACCCGAGATATACGTTGCCTGACCAGCATGTTGCACAGGTGGCAAGGCTGTCTCATCCGCCCATGCAGGCAGAGCAAGCGATAAGGTAGCGAAAGACATCACGGTTAACAGACGTTTCATCATCGCATCTATCCTTTCTAAATATTAGAAATTGCTACTTTGTTTAGCATCGAGGCAAAGCAAACGAATTTCAAGCACCAGATGCCCCACGGCCAACAAAATCAGAACGATTGAAAAATGGGGGAAAGCATTTTTAGAATATCCGTTTTACTGGATTCCTTTTGATCAAGCAATGAACATCTGCCAATCTTGTGGCGCATGTTGCGCCCATTTTCGCGTGTCTTTTTATTGGGCTGAAGCCAATGATGGGGGCGGCCCTGTCCCTGCTGATTTAACCGAAAACATCTCACCACATCTGCGATGTATGAAAGGCACATGGTCAAATCAACCCCGCTGCATCGCCCTCGCCGGCACCATAGGGGAACAAGTGCACTGCACCATTTATCAGCAGTGCTCCTCCACTTGCCAACAACTTACAGCAGGATCGGAAGGCTGTTTACGCGCACGCCAACGTTGGGGTTTGCCAGCGATTACCCACGAAGAACAGCCCTATCCCGATTTTAATAATCCACAAGCAGCTTAAATTTCAACTTGCGAACCTAATTCAATCACACGATTGGTTGGAATATTAAAGAAAATCATCGCACTGGTGGCACTGCGGCTCATCCAAATAAAGATTTTTTCACGCCAACGTGCCATCCCACCACTCAGTGTGGAGACAATCGTTTCACGGCTGAAAAAGAAAGAGGTTTCCATCAAAGCAAATTCTAAACCGTGCAGGTTCTGATTATACAAAATTGCTGGAATATCTGCCGTCTCTTTAAAACCATAACGGATTATTAAACGATAAAATCCATTTTCGAGAGAAATTAAGGTGACCCTCTCCTTATCATCAACAAAAGGGACGTCTTGATTTTTGACGGTCAACAAAATAATTCTCTCATGCAAAACTTTATTGTGATATAGGTTGTGCAATAAAGCATGTGGTACGCCTTCATCACTTGCGGTCATAAAGACAGCTGTACCACTCACACGATGAGGCGATGAATAAGATAGGCTAGTAATAAATGGCTCTAATTCAATCAAGTTTGGTTTTAGGCGATCAAATAAAATTTCACGGCCTCTTTTCCAGGTCAACATAAGAACACAAATCATACAACCTAGGAATAAGGGGAACCAACCACCATCAGCAATTTTCAGCAAATTAGAGCTAAAGAAAGCTAAATCAATCAGCAAGAAAATACCACCCACCAAAATTGCTAACCCAAGCGGCCACCGCCAAACATAACGCATCACCACACATGCCAACAGTGTCGTTACAATCATCGAACCCGTGACGGCAACACCATAGGCAGCAGCAAGGTTACTCGATGTTTTAAACCCTAAAATGGAAATCATCACACACAGAAACAGAGTCCAATTCACAAATGGAATATAAATTTGACCAGCAGATTGTGCCGGATAAAAAATATCCATCCGAGGCCAAAAACCCATTTGGATTGCCTGTTTTGTCAATGAAAATGCACCAGAAATCACAGCTTGTGAAGCAATAACGGTTGCTAGCGTTGCCAAGACAACCATCGGATACAACGCCCACTCAGGAAACATTAAGAAAAATGGGTTTTCAATTGCCTCGGGGTTATCTAATAACAATGCACCTTGCCCAAAGTAATTGAGTCCTAAAGAGGGCAAAACTAAAGAGAACCACGCCTTTCTAATCGGCTGTACGCCAAAATGTCCCATGTCAGCGTATAACGCCTCGCCTCCGGTTAAAGACAATACCACTGCACCCAAGGCAATAAAAGCCACTAATGTGTTCTCAACACAAAAGTTAAAAGCATAATAAGGATTGATGGCATATAGGATATCTGGTTTTTTGGCAATACTCATCACACCGAAGACAGCCAGACAGCTAAACCATAACAACATGATCGGGCCAAAAAACTTGCCAACTTTCTCTGTACCGTTTTTCTGTACTAAGAACAACAGCGATAAAATTAAAATGGCAATAGGAAGGATATAACGATCAAAAACAGGAGTAGCAACTTTTAAGCCTTCAATTGCACTCAATACGGATACTGCGGGTGTAATCACACAATCACCATAAAAAAGTGCAGCACCCACAACCCCTGCAACAAGTAAAATTTTATGAAAATGAACAGGAGATTGACGTAATGCGAGGGCTAATAATGCAAGCACACCACCCTCCCCTTTATTGTCTGCTCGCATAATAAAAATTACGTATTTTAGTGTAACCACTAAAATTACCGACCACAAAATTAAAGATAAAATACCAAAGATATTAGTAGGTAGTAGTTCAATGCCACTCTCAGCATGGAAGCATTCACGTAAGGTATATAGCGGACTTGTACCAATATCCCCATACACCACGCCAATTGCCCCAACGGTTAGAGCTAATAATGTCTTTTTATCTGTTGCTGTAACATCTTGCATAAAAAACTGGCTTTCATCCCATTATAGGGTCTGACGAAAGTAGCTATGTTACTCCTCGCAACATGTCATGAATATGATTGTGGATTTTATTTAGTAAATTATAAATTTTAGATATGCTTAAGTTGCAGTAAAAAATAAAAGCCTGAGGAGATACACAAAAACCATATTGATTCGATTATTGTATGTTGTCCTCAGGCTAAATCACTGTATTAACAACGGAATACTGCGCTTCGCCCTTGCAACTGTTGAATTAACTCGGTTAAGCGGTGGGTGGCTTCGGAGGCTTGGTCGGCCATGGTAGCGGCCTGCATCCCGTGTTGCGATAACGCACTCAAACTGTGATGGATATTGTGCACTGCACGATTTTGTTCTTCCGTGCCGTGAGCAATTTGCCGGTTCATCTCAAACATCGTGCGTAAACGCAGGCTAAGCTGTTGCAAATCATCCTTAGCCTGTTGCAGCTGCGCCATGCCTTGCTCGGCATTGCTAAAACTGTTGGACAACTGTTGGGTCATGGCCTCGTTAGCCGAACGCAGATTTTCGGTCGTGTGTTGAATTTCCGTGGTCGAGGCCTGTGTGCGTTGTGCCAAAGCACGCACCTCATC
>NZ_JBSQVP010000060.1:0-12922 GCF_055136605.1 Aquaspirillum sp.
GCGGATGCTGTTGATCAAATCGGACAGCAATTCGGGTGATTGGGCAAAGAGACGTTTGAAGATGTAATCGTTCTTCGGGTCGAGCAGCGGCAGCATGATTGGGGTGGGGACTGAGGATGACAGCTGATTGTAGTATGTTTTGGCGGTTTGCTTCACACCATGTCGCAAAACCGCCCGCCGACGCTATGATCTGAACCCTCGATCAGAGGCTGCGGCTATAGGTCAAAAAGATCTCATCGCATTGCCAACCATGACGCTCATACAGTCGCTGTGCGGTATGGTTGTCTTTGGCGGTGGATAAATCTAAGCGTGCTTTTCCATCTTGTTTTGCTTGTGCCTCGGCAGCCTGTAATAACTGCTGCCCAATGCCAGATTGCCGCGCTGCAACGCTGACAAATAGATCGTACAACACATAAATCGGTTGTGCTGCCACTGAACAAAATGTTGGATAGAGCTGGCAAAAACCGACGAGGGTTTTCGCTGATGTTTCTGCCACCAGAATCACCGATTGATGCTGTTGCAAACGATCTTGGATAAAACGGTGCGCCAAACTGAGATCGGCGGCTTGTTGGTAGAACTGGCGATAGTGATCGAATAACACGGCGACTGCCGCCACATCGTCAACCGTCGCGGTTCGAATGATGATGTCCATTTTGTCGTGTACTTTTAGCTAAGTTGTTGGGTGAAAAAATCCACAATCCGTCGCGGCAGCCATTGAATATGGCCTGGAAAATGTCCGCTGACAAAGCCAACATGCCCACCCTGCTTTGGAAACTCTAATTGAACCTGCGTACTGACTTCCTGTTTTTTCGGTAGGGCGTGGGCAGGTAAGAAGGGATCATTACGGGCATTTAATACCCAAGTTGGAATGGTAATGTGCGGTAAATAGGGTTTGCTGCTGGCGCGTTGCCAGTAGTCTTCTACACCATGAAATCCATGTAATGGTGCAGTGACATGGTGATCAAAATGGCGGAGGGTGCGGCTGGCACGAAGTGCGTGTGAATCGAGCAGATGTGGGTAATGCTGAAGCAGGCGCAGGCTTTTGGGTTTTAAGCTGCGTAAAAACATGCGGGTATAGAGCTGACGATTGATCGGGTTGTGTTCAAGGGCATGGCCAGCGGCAGTTAAATCCAATGGGGCCGAAATGGCAGCAGCAGCATGAGGAATGGCGCGTTGTCCTGCTTCGCCAAGATATTTCAACAGCGCATTGCCACCCAACGAGACACCAACACTCAACACGCAGCCAAAGCGCCGTGCCAGATGTTGTAACACCCAAGCAATTTCAGCGGAGTCTCCGGCATGATAGGCGCGGGGGGCGCGGAAGTGTTGTCCGCCACACCCACGGAAATGCACCACGACGCCTTGCCAACCACAGCAAGCCACTTCGCGCATCAGGGCTCGCGCATAGTGACTGCGCGAACTGCCTTCTAAACCATGAAACAAGACGACTAATGGTGCGTGTGGCGAGGCACTGTCGTTGACAAGGAAATCAAGAGCGATTTCATCGCCATCCGGTGTTGGCCAGCGTTCGCGCCGATAATGAGGTACCGCCCCCGCCAAAAATAAAGCTGGCCAAACCGTTTGACTGTGGCCATCGGGTAACCAAAGCGGGGCGCGGTAGTTGGGCATAATTAGCCGTTATCCTCGTTGTCCTCGTCGCTATCGCTGGCCGTTGCATGTTGTGGTAGGCCAGGTGCAGGTGACAGGCTTTTGAGCAGTTGGAACAATTGTCGATAGGCTTTTGGTGGCTTGCTCTCGGCTTGTTCTTTGCGTGCATTACGAATCAGTTGCCGCAGATTTTGCACATCACAATCAGGATGCGCCGCAAGAAATTCAGCGAGGGCTTCATCGTCTTGCAACAGGCGATCACGCTGTCGTTCTAAACGGTGTAACCATGCCGTATGTTGATCGGATTCCCCACGTAATACCGCTAAAAATTCGCGGATAGGCTCGGGGTCGATATCACGCATCAATTTGCCAATATATTGCCGCTGGCGCCGAATGGCACCATTGGCAGTGATTTTTTGCGCTTCGCGGATGGCCAGATATAAGTTTTCTGGGAGCTGCAATTTTTTCAGGCTGTCATGCGACAACGCAATCAGTTCGGTACCTAATGCCTGTAATGCCTCAGCATCGCGTTTTTTTTGCGATTTGCTGGGTGCCTCGTCATCGTACAAGGAGGGCTGACTCACAATAATTCCACTTCAATGACTGGTAAAAAGAGCACAATGATAACAGAAGCTTGCCCAGCCTCAGCAGGCCAAAAAATCTTCTATGGCGGCGGCGAGGGCTTCTGGTTGTTCCCATTGCACCATGTGACCACACGGGTTGAGGGTGACTTGTTGGATGGTTTGAAAACACGCTCGCCGCTCGTCCAAGCTGGCCAACACCGAACGGGCTAGCGGATGATCGCTGTCTCCACCGCCGACCACCCACAACACCGGCGCTGTCACCTCCCGCCAACAGGCTTTAGCCTCGCCTAAACGATACAGTACCGGGTTGACCATTTTATGACGCGGATCGGCTTGGTAACGATAGCCATCCTTGACCGCATCGCTCTCTGTCAACGCGTGAGCAAGAAAAGCCGCACGGTCGGCAGACAGCAAGGGATTACGCCGTTGTAGCCGTTGTTGCACTGTGGTTAAACTCAGTGCATCAAAGCGCGGGGGGTGTTGTAGTTCATCTAGCCAACGACGATAGCGTTTTGGGGCTTCATTGGGATCACTATCTGGTAAGCCAAACCCTTCGATGGAGATGAGTTTCTCAATTTTGTGTGGACGAATGCCGGCATAGAGACTGGCGACCATACCGCCCATGCTATGCCCGATCAGGGTGACGGTTTCGTTTGCAGCATAGTGATGCAACAGTGCATCTAAATCGGCGAGGTAATCGGGGAAATAATAACCAGCGGTATTGGCCTGTGATTGACCAAACCCACGCCAATCAGGGGCAATGAAATGCCAACGATCTCCCAGCGTATCAACCAAAAATTGGAAAGTGATACTGCTGTCCATCCAGCCATGTAACAAAAACAATTTTGCTGCACCCTCGCGGCCCCAATGACGGACGTGCAGGCGGGGGCGGTCGACTGCCAGCGGCGGGAATTCACTGCGCGATAATAATTTTGCTTGGTACATAAGTGGGCGGCGAGAGAAAAACGCCCATCATAAGGTAAACGCCAGCCATAACGGTAGTGTCAACATACCAACAAAGATATTCATGGTGATGATGGAAGCGACCAACTTACCATCACCGCCCATTCGTACTGCGAGGATATAGGCTGACGAAGCTGTTGGCAGGGTGGCGAGGACAATCGCCGCAGTCCGATACATGCCGCTTAAATCAAACCATTCCGCCAAACCCCATGCCAGCGCTGGTACAACAACCAATTTGATCACGGTCATGCCGTTAATCAGTACTAAGTTTTGCCGTAACCCTTCGCTGCGTAACCCTGCACCCACTGCTAACAATCCCAGTGGTGTGGCTGCAACGGCAAAGAGATCGAGGAGGTGCATGGCTGTGTCGGGGGCGGTGACACCGAATAGCTTGCAGATAAAGCCACTGACGGTAGCGATAATCAGCGGATTGCGGACAATTTCTCGCCATACCGAATGGCCACCGTGACGTGCCAAAAACCACACTGCCAGTGCATTCACCGCAGGGACTAACACGCCAACTAATAAGGCTAAGGCAGCAATCCCCGGTCCACCGGCCAAACGATCTACAACGGCGATACCAATATAGGTATTAAAGCGAAAGGCTGTTTGAATGGTTGAAGCAAAGGCTTGTGATGAAGGGCGTAGCCACCAACAGAGCAATAAACCACATGCCAAGCCTCCAGCGGTAAACCCGACGCCTGCCGCGATCATATCGAGGGCAGGCGTAAATTCGAGCTCACTTTTGACCACAGAACGAAAGAGCAGAGCGGGGAACATCACGTAATACACGAGGCGTTCTAAGTGGCCCCAAAATTCCGCGGGATAACCAAACCAACGGCGTAGGCTCAAGCCAAGCAGAATCAGCACAAAATCTGGCAATAAAGCCCAAGCAATACTTGACATGCACTGGCCCTAGCTTGGAAAAGCAATCAGATGATCAAGGTCTAATTTAATGCCAATCCATTCGCCGATACGATGGTTGTGATGGCTGGCGACGGTGGCGAGTACCTGTTGTCCCGAGGCAAGGGCGAGGGTGTAGAGAAACACTTCACCTTGGAATGCACGGTTGACCACTTGGGCTTTTAAGGGGCTGAAATCGTCGTGAACCACATCATCGGGACGCAATAACACATCGACACGGCTTCCGACAGCAAAGCCACGGCTATCGAGATCAACACGGCAAATTTCGCCAAATTCGATTTCTACACAATGGCTGCCGGTGATGGTGCCGGGGACAAACACGCCTTTACCAACAAAATCGGCGACAAAGCGATTGGCTGGCTGGTGATAGAGTTCATACGGTGTTGCCCATTGCACAATTTGACCCGCTTGCATCACCCCAATTTGATCGGCAATAGCAAAAGCTTCATGTTGATCGTGGGTAACCAAAATAGCGGTCATTTGTTCGCGCTTGAGAATATCACGGACTTCTTGCCCCAAGCGTTCGCGTAGAGCGACATCTAGGTTTGAAAAGGGTTCATCCAGTAGCAAAAGCTGGGGTTTGGGTGCTAAGGCCCGCGCCAGTGCCACCCGTTGTTGCTGACCACCAGAGAGCTCATGCGGATAAGCTTGGGCATGTGCGGTTAACCCCACCAGTTCCAACAATTCGGTAATGCGCTGTTGTCGGTGTGAAGCGGTGTGTTGGTGGAGGCCAAAGCCAATGTTATCGGCGACAGACAGGTGTGGAAACAAAGCATAGTCTTGGAACACCATGCCGATTTGGCGTTGATGGGGTGGAACACTTTGGTTCGGGCGGCTGATTGGCTGTTGCTTTAATAAAATTTCACCATCGTGAATCGGCTCAAACCCAGCAATACAGCGTAAAACAGTGGTTTTGCCACAGCCAGAATGACCAAGCAAACAACCAATTTCGCCCTGTTCCAGCTGTAGTGAAAGTGATTTGACGATTTCTTGTGCTGCATAACGCTGGCTAATATGGCGCAATTCAAGCAAGACCGACATCAGGTATCCCAAACAGAAAAAGCATTAAGCATGGCGACGTTGTGCTAACAAAATCACCGGCAATAAACCGACTAAGACAATCGCGACTGAAGGCAGCGCAGCGCGTTCCCATTCCCCTTCGCTGGTCATCTCAAACACCCGTACAGCAAGCGTATCCCAGCCAAAGGGACGGGTCATCAGGGTGATGGGCATTTCTTTCATCACATCAACAAACACCATCAACAAGGCAGTGAATAACCCTCCCTGCAATAACGGCAGGTATAAACGGCGTAACAAACCCCATCCTGCTTCGCCCAAGACTCGCGCCGTTTCTTCTTGGCTACGGGTAATCCTTTGCATCGCGGCATCGACCGATTGAAAGCCCACGGCGAGAAAACGCGCGATATATGCCAAAATCATCACCAGCAACGTGCCTTTGAAAATAGCTGTTTGTCCTTCTGGTAAATAGCTGGAAAAGACATTCAGTAAGACATTATCCAACCAAGCGATGGGGATAAACACACCTACGGCTAACACGGTACCGGGGACAGCATAACCAAGTGTTGCCAATCGAACCGCAAAGCGAGTGCGCTGGCGCGCATCACGACGTTGTGCATAAGAAATCAGCAAGGCGACGACGGCAACCGCGACGGCAGCAAGACCGGCCAGCAGTAAGGAATACCAAACAAAACGGATGTAACGGGCGTCGAGGTCGGTCGTAATCGCTTGTCGGCACCACCATAACAACTGAGCAAATGGAATTACAAAGGCCAGTCCCAAAACCACGCTGGCCCAAGCGGTGGCCAATAGGCCGGATAGCGTGGGAAGACGGTCGCGTTTTGCTTGAATACTGCCGCGTCCGGTGACGGTATAAGCACGCCGTCCGCGTGCGCGCAGTTCGTACCACACCAAAATAAACACCAATAACACTAATAACGAGGCTAACTGTGAGGCAGAAGACAGTGAAAATAGGCCAAACCATGCTTTGTAAATGGCAGTGGTAAAAGCATCGTAGTTAAAAATCGACACCGTTCCAAAGTCAGCTAAGGTTTCCATCAAGGCCAGACTCACGCCGCCAACAATCCAAGGCCGTGCCATCGGTAAGGCCACCCGAAAGAAGGCTTGCCGTCGGCTGAGCCCTAAAGATTGGCCCGCCTCTAGCGCACGTCGTCCCATGCTGGCAAAAGCATCACGGGCAAGCAGATAGATATAGGGGTAGAGGGCAAGGCTCATCACCAAAATCACCCCACCAGTCGAGCGAATTGGCGGCATGGCTGCGCTAGTACCCCAAACCTCGCGCATCCATGTTTGAATAGGGCCAGTGAAATCAAACAAACCGATTTGCGTAAAGGCCATCACATACGCCGGCATTGCCAAGGGCAGCATCAAAGCCCAGCTAAAAAAACGTCTTCCCGGAAAATCATACATGGCAATCAGCCAAGCCAACGGTACCGCTAACACCAGTCCACCCACACTGACGCCAAGCATCAAAATGAAGGTGTTCCATAACAAGCGGGGGAGGACAAATTCGCTGAGGTGGGCCCAAATATCTGGGCTAGGGTCGAGAAAGGCCGAAAGGATTACCGCCAGCGGGGTTAAGGTAATCAGGCTGAAAACTGCTGCGACACCAAACCAACGCCGAGTGGAATGAAAAAGGGCCATTGAAGAAAATCTGTCTAAATCGTCGAGGAAAACAGCAATTATCGAACTTTTTATGCAAGAAACTCAAGCATAATGCTGCCAAGCAGAAAGACAAACAGGCAGCTGGTCGTACCGCTGCCTGTGGGTGAACAACACGCAATAATTAACGATAGCCTGCGCGGTCCATCAATTTCACTGCCGCTGCTTGCAGTTCGCCGGCTTTGGCGACATTGATATAGTTGTGTTTGAAATCACCCCATGCAGCGACTTTTGGATCAGATTTCACTTTTGGATTGACAGGGAATTCCATATTGCTGTCGGCATAGAGGTTTTGTGCTTTGTCAGAAGACAACCATTCGAGCAAGCGAATCGCGCCTTTTTCATTCTTGGCATAACGGGTCACCCCAGCACCAGAAATGTTCACATGAGTACCACTGCCTTTTTGGTTAGCCCAGAAAATGCCAATTGGCAGTTTTGGATTTTTTTCCATCAAACGGCCGTAGTAGTAGGTGTTAGCAATCCCAACATCACATTGACCTGCACCAATGGCTTCTAACATTTTGGTGTCGTCTGGGAAGACATCTGTTGCCAAATTACCCACCCAACCTTTGACGATTTGTTCAGCTTTCGCTTCACCATGTTCTGCCATCAGCATTGCTACCAGCGATTGGTTATACACCTTCTTCGAGGTGCGTAAGCACAAACGGCCTTTCCATTTGGCAGTCGCTAAATCTTCATAACTGCTTAGCTCTTGAGGTTTGACGCGGCTGGTGTTGTAAAAAATTGTCCGTGCGCGGATCGACAGGCCAAACCATTCCCCTTTTGGATCACGCAAGTGTGCTGGCACGTTAGATTCCAGTGCAGCGGATTTGACTGGCTTGAGTAGACCTTCGTGGCTGGCTTGCCACAGGTTACCCGCATCCACCGTCAGCAAAATATCAGCAGGCGTATTGTTGCCTTCTGATTTTAGACGCTGCATCAGTGGGCCTTCTTTATCGGTGATGAATTTTACATCCACGCCAGTTTCTTTTTTGTACGCATCAAACAGCGGTTTAATCAGCTGTTCATTTCGCGCACTGTACACCACAACTTCTTCTGCCAATGCCTGACCAGCAAAAGCAACGGTTAACGCTGCACACAACAAAGAAAGACGTTTCATGTCTTAATCACCTTTTTCAGAAATGATGCATGGGTGTGATTTGCCTGAGGTTGAACCCAAGCGAGAGTGTGGCAAAAATTGTAGCAATGATGAGAATAGTTATCAAACTATTTCGTAATACCCTTGACAGTCATCAATAGCCTTGCAAAGATGATAACAATTCTCATTTGTAAGGAGGTGGAGCATGAACGCCATGTTGGTTGGTGCCGATACACTCGGAAATATCCCTAATGTCTTGCAATCTTTTGGCATTACCGTGCAAAAACACATCAGTGGCCGCAATAGCGCTCATCAACGCAAGGTAGATCGCTTACCAGCGGGAACGGACTTGCTGATTCTGTTTACGGATTTTTTGGGTCATAACGTGATGAAACACTTCCGTGAATTGGCCAACAGCGGGGATATTCATGTGATTGCTTGTCGCCGTTCCGTGTGTGCCTTGAAGCAGGGGCTAGAGAAAGTGGGGTTGCAAGAGCAAAACGTATGTGCAGATTGTCAGCACCGTTGTGCGAGGCCGTCACGATAATGTGATTGGGCGGGATTAAAATTCGATAGCACTCTTGGCATTGGTTACAATCGGTGCTGTTGTGTCACTGCCCTTTTAGACTATCGAACAAGGATACTGCTCTATGTTGACTGAAGCCCAAGAAAAAGCCTCTATTTTGGCCGAAGCGCTGCCTTATATCCGGCGCTTCAATGGTAAAACCATCGTAATCAAATACGGTGGCAATGCCATGACCGATGATGAATTGAAGGCAGGGTTTGCACAGGATATCGTGCTGTTGAAATTGGTTGGCCTCAATCCGGTTGTAGTGCATGGCGGTGGGCCGCAAATCAACGAGATGCTAGAGCGTTTGGGCAAAAACGGTGAATTTGTACAAGGCATGCGCGTCACCGACCGCGAAACCATGCAAGTGGTTGAAATGGTATTAGGCGGTTTGGTGAATAAAGAAATCGTTAGCCTGATTAACCAAGCCGGTGGTAAAGCGGTGGGTTTGACTGGTAAAGATGGTTCGTTTATCCGCGCTCGTAAAATGTTCCTGCGTTCGGCAGAGGGTGAGCCACTGGATATCGGTCTGGTTGGGGAAATTGAACATATCGACCCCAGTTTGGTGTCGACCTTGGAAGATGATGCCTTTATTCCAGTGATTGCCCCGATTGGTGTGGGGCCTGAAGGCTCGGCCTATAACATCAACGCGGATTTGGTCGCTGGTCGATTGGCTGAAACACTCAAGGCTGAAAAATTGATTTTGATGACCAATACTGCCGGTGTGTTGGATAAGGAAGGCAATTTGTTGACTGGTTTGACTGCCAAGCGAGTGGATGAATTGTTTGCCGATGGCACGATTCATGGTGGTATGTTGCCAAAAATCAGTTCGGCGCTTGATGCAGCGAAAAACGGCGTTAATTCAGTGCATATCATTGATGGCCGCGTAAAACACGCTTTGCTGCTGGAAATTTTGACCGATGCGGGTGTTGGCACCATGATTAAAGCCAGTTAAGCTGGTGGTTGTGTACTGCAAGCCTGACTTCGGTCAGCTTGCAGAAAAACCACTAAAAAAATACATTTCTTTTTCTATACTGCAATCGCGTGTCGTTAACGCCGTTTTATTGGTCCAAGGGGGAATAATATGGTCATGACAGTCAAGCAATTGCTCGATCAACGTGATAAACATCAGTTGTATCACGTCACGCCACAAGCAACGGTGTATGAAGCACTCTGTTTAATGGCCGAGCATAATATCGGCGCTGTGTTGGTGATGGAAGAAGGCAAATTACAGGGTATTTTCTCGGAACGGGATTATGCGCGCCGTGTGGTGCTACAAGGGCGTACCTCCGCTGGAACGCGCGTTGGTGAGATCATGACCCGCCGCGTATTGTTTGTCTCGCCCGACCGAACGATCGACGAATGTATGGCTTTGATGGCAGATAAGCGTATTCGCCACTTACCGGTAATTGATGATGAAGCCGTGGTGGGGATGGTATCGATTGGTGATGTGGTGAGTGCGACGATTGCGGAACAGAACTTCCTGATTGACCAATTATCACATTACATTCACAGTTGACGTTGATACCTCAATTCCCTGCTTAGGTAAACACGTGGCATTGACTTGGCTTTTTGATCTAGATAACACCCTACACCCTGCCTCGAGCAGGGTGTTTCCTTATATTAACCAGCAAATGACTGCTTTTATCATGGCAGAGTTGGGCATGGACGAAGCCGAGGCGCATCGACTGCGCCAACACTACTGGCAACGCTATGGTGCAACATTGCATGGACTACAACGACATCATACCGTTGCACCAAAACATTTTCTTACTCGTACCCATCCTTTATCTGCCTTACTTCCCTTGTTAGAAAAACCAGCCGGAGTAGGACAACTGTTGCGGTGTTTGCCCGGGCGAAAAGTGATTTTCTCGAATGGCCCCAAACACTATGTTGAAGCCGTTACCAAAAAGCTCGGTTTACACCCGCATTTGCTGGCGCGCTTTGGCGTGGAATGCTTGCGCCTACGGCCCAAACCAAAACAAGAGGCCTATCTTACCGTGTTGCATCGTTTGGGGGTGCGCGCAGTTGATTGCGTGATGGTGGAAGATACCGTGGAGAATTTACGACCAGCTAAACAGCTGGGGATGACCACCGTATGGCTGCACAAACAACCGCGTCGGCCCCCTTATGTCGATTACCGCATCACTGCGCTGCCACAGCTGGCGCGGCTTAGCCTGTGTATCGCGAAGCAAACAACGATTGTCGTATAAAGCCAATGAAACATAGGGTTAAGGCTAACCACGGCCAGACATGAGAGGCGACTTCTGCCAACAAGCTTAGGTTGGTGAGATGACCGTGGCTCCAACGCAGATGACTAAAACTTGGGCTGCGGTCGGCTTGTAGTGGCCATTGTGCTGCAAGATAGAGCATTCCCCCCAAGGTGATGGCACCTAAACCAGCGCGTGCGGTGTACGGTAACCGTACCCACCACAATAAGAGTAATAATCCCGCTAACAAGCCAAGCAAGACCCGAGGGTTAATCCACTCGAAGAAGGCAAATTCACGCAGAAAAGCAGCGGCAATACCGAGTTTAATTAACGTCGCCAGACATAAAAAGCCGAGCACAAGGCGTAATTTTGACTGCGACCGCTTCGCGCATAGACTGACCAATAGTAATGTCCCCAGCAGATTCAACATGGCGCTGCCTGCTTCGATCAGAAATAGAAACAGTGCTGGATTTTCCAGTGGTGAAATAAAAGGTTGTGGTAATCCCTTGGGAATCACCACCACACCAAAGAAGGGCACCGAGGGATCAAGTTGGGTCAGAAACCATAAGGTCATCAGCAATAAGGCGTAGTCAGTCACTCGGCTGGGGTGAAAATGGCGATGCCGCCAGCGGTGTAGGCGTTGACCGATATAACGCGATAGTGGATTGAGCGCAAATAAGGCGCCCAGCGCGCCACCAACACTGTTGCAGAGTAGATCAAGATTGGATGAGATGCGGCTTGGCAGAAATTGTTGAATCAGTTCTACGCTTAAACTAGTGG
Organism: Aquaspirillum sp.; assembly: GCF_055136605.1. Taxonomy (NCBI): domain Bacteria; kingdom Pseudomonadati; phylum Pseudomonadota; class Betaproteobacteria; order Neisseriales; family Aquaspirillaceae; genus Aquaspirillum; species Aquaspirillum sp. The sequence continues at coordinate 11,437 of NZ_JBSQVP010000060.1, forward strand.
TACTGGTCACCACCAATGCTAATAACAGCCCCAACCAGCGTTGGCGTGGAATCAATGCTAAGGCAAAACCATAGGGAAAATAGGCAAGCACATTAACAATGGTGTCAAAGCGGCGGGTGTAGTATGGCAGCGGATAAAACAGAAAATCGAACAGCGGTTCAGTATTGTCTTGCCAGCTATCTAAAGGATATAAGCTGACAACAGCGATAACACCTAAGCAAATCGCGGCAAACAGCCAAGGGACATGGCCTCGAGGTGTCATTGAAGGGGGCAGTGAGGCCATCACATAAAGGCCATAACGGGCAGCATCAGCATCATGGTGCCAGCTTAATAGATGCTGCCCCCAATCGACTAGTCCCTAGCTGCGAAAATCTTTTGTGCAGCGTTCATTTTCCATTTCTGTCAGCATCCGCATCACGTCATCTGATGCTTTTTCCATCTCCAACAAGGCTTGGCGTGCCCCATCAAATTGTCGCTGGTTGAGCATCTCTAAGGCTTTTTTCCCTGCATCGTGAACACGGGCATGAGGCTGTTCTAATTTGCCATACACCGGGTTGTGACGACATTCTTCATGGCCACGTCCTTCGTAATACCATTTACCCAGTCGGCAGTTAGTGTGGCTAGATAATTGTTCTGGTCGCAAATCGTGGTAGCCAATAAATGCCTTGTAAATATCCAGTTTAAAAACAATGTGATCGAGTTTCACAATCTCCATAAAACTGGTGTTAGACGCCATTGAGATGGTGTGCGCCATCTGTTCGCTAAACTTGACCAACTGTCTGACTTGGTCTGCTGTTTCGACGCCAGAACGTTGGTAGTCCATCGCTTGTTCCGACGCTTGTTGTACCTGTTGTTTGGTGGCGCTGGAACCATCCTGAATGGTGGTGACCAAAGTAGCAATTTCACTGGTGGCTTGTGCGGTACGCTCTGCCAATTTCCGTACTTCGTCTGCAACCACGGCAAAACCACGCCCTTGTTCACCGGCGCGTGCAGCTTCAATTGCTGCATTTAACGCCAAAAGGTTGGTTTGATCGGCGATGTCCTTAATTAACTGAACAAATTGACTGATTTTGCCGGTATTATCATTTAAGGTATCCATGGCACGGACAGTCTGCCCTTGTGCTTGGACAATGTGATTAAAGCTATTGATGATGACATCAAGTGCTTCGCGACTGCGGTGGAGAGTTGAAACTGCATCACAGGCTACGGTAAAGTCGCTTTCTAAGCGCTCGGCCAAAAGTGAGAAAGTGCCGCGTAGTTCTTCGACGTTGTTACAAAATAAGCCAAAAGGATCGATGTAAGAAGCACGACGGCCAGCGCGTTCGCGAAAGTCAGCCAGTTCTTTTTGGGCGGGTTCCCAATTGGCGCGTAATTGCTCCAGTTCTCGTTCTGTTGCTCGCCGTTCTTCCTCTAGGCTTTGTAAACGACGCTCTAGCTCTAACGCTCTTTGCTTGAGGCGATAACCGAACATGAACCCTCCAAAAAT
>NZ_JBSQVP010000061.1:0-19248 GCF_055136605.1 Aquaspirillum sp.
GTGTACCGGCAACAACAGGCGGTGGCGGTGTGGCTGCATCGGGCTGAGGAGCCGCAGGCGCAATCCGACCTTCTGCAACAGCCGGTGCCGCTGGTGGAGGGTTCGCGGATGGTTTAGGTTCAGCCGTTAGGGCATGGTATAGCGGCAAAGCGCCCCCTGCAGCGAGCACAATTAAGATTGCGATCAGCAAACGCTTTTTTAATTGTCCGGCAAAAGGATCCCCTGCGGGGAATTCGGGCCGAACGGGCGTGGTTGATTTTGGCATGGAACCCCAAATAATGTGCAGCAAAGAAAAATTTTTCTAGCTATAATGCTCGGTTACCTTGCTTTTTTGCACCAAGTAGTCATCAGACTGCTACAGCAGCATAAAGCCTGATTTTTGAATATCCCTCATCATTGTGGAGACTTTTATGGCAATCGAACGTACCCTGTCAATCATCAAACCTGATGCCGTTGCAAAAAACGTCATTGGTCAAATCTACGCTCGCTTTGAAGCAGCTGGTTTGAAAGTCGTCGCAGCAAAAATGAAACACTTGTCGCGCGCCGAAGCAGAAGGCTTCTACGCGGTACACAAAGAGCGTCCTTTCTTTAAAGATCTGGTCGATTTCATGGTGTCTGGCCCTGTGATGATCCAAGTGTTAGAAGGCGAAGGCGCCATCGCGAAAAACCGCGAATTGATGGGCGCGACGGATCCAAAGAAAGCCGACGCTGGCACCATCCGCGCCGACTTTGCTGATTCGATCGACGCCAACGCTGTTCACGGTTCTGACAGCGCCGAAAACGCAGCTATCGAAGTCGCTTACTTCTTCCCTTCTTCTGAAGTGTACAGCCGCTAATCCCGTCTGTGAGCCTCTACCGTGTGGTAGAGGCTATTCTTTTTTTATTGCTTCCCATCTGTTCTGAATTCATCCATGAAAACCAACCTGCTCGACTTTAGCCTGCCGCAACTACTTGATCATTTTGCAGCACAAGGCGAAAAACCATTTCGTGCCAAGCAAGTCATGCGGTGGGTTCATCAAATGGGCGAAGCCGACTTTGATGCCATGACCGATTTGGCTAAGAGCCTACGCGAAAAGCTCAACGCCAATGCCGAGGTCAAAGTCCCGGCACTGATTACCGGCCAAGCCTCGGATGACGGAACACGTAAATGGTTGTTAGATGTCGGCACTGGCAACGGTGTTGAAACCGTCTTTATTCCAGAGGACGACCGTGGCACGTTATGCGTATCCTCGCAAGTCGGTTGTGCACTCGATTGCACGTTTTGCTCCACCGCTCGTCAAGGCTTTAATCGTAATTTATCGACAGCAGAAATTATTGGCCAGCTGTGGTGGGCCAATAAATCGATGGGCGTGACCCCAAAAAATGAACGAGTGATCTCCAATGTCGTGATGATGGGCATGGGTGAACCGTTGGCAAACTACGATAATGTGGTCAATGCCATGTCTATTATGTTGGATGACCATGCGTATGGCCTTAGCCGCCGCCGCGTGACCTTATCCACTTCGGGCCTCGTCCCAGCACTCGACCGTTTGCGTGAAGATTGCCCCGTCGCATTGGCGGTGTCTTTACATGCCCCCAACGATACGTTGCGCGATGAATTAGTCCCCATCAATCAAAAATATCCTCTGCGTACGCTGCTGGCGGCTTGTGAACGCTACTTAGAAAAAGCCCCTCGTGATTTTGTAACGTTTGAATATGTGATGTTAGATGGTGTGAATGATCGTCCACACCACGCACAAGAGTTGATTGCTTTAGTACGCGATTTGCCCTGTAAATTTAATTTAATTCCATTTAATCCTTTTCCTCATTCTGGCTATGCGCGCTCGAGCAATAACAGCATCCGCGCTTTCCGCGAAATTTTACAAGCGGCCGGTTTTGTGGTGACGGTTCGTAAAACACGGGGCGATGATATCGACGCTGCCTGTGGTCAATTAGCGGGGAAAGTACAAGATAAAACCCGTCGCACAATACAATGGCAAGACCGCCCAACCACGGATGCCTAGTCCAATAAAGTTGTGCAGCGTACAATGCGGCGGAGTAAAAACCGATATGGCGACCCCGCAATACGGGGTATCATGCCTAACTCTTTGTTTAAGCAAGCCCTTTATTTTTTAGAGTGGAGCACACTCCATGAGCAGTGAAATCCAAGTTCCGGGCTCATCCCAATCATTAGTCTCGGCCGGCGTCTTGCTGTCCAATGAACGTGTCAAGCGCGGCATTTCTATTCAAGAAGCCGCCGATTATTTAAAGTTGTCTCGTAAACAAGTCGAGGCATTAGAAAACGACGACTACAGCAGTCTGCCTGGGACAACGTTTGTCCGTGGCTTTATGCGCAATTACGCCAAGTTTTTAGAGCTCGACCTCGAACCAATTATGGCGTGGTTAGATAGCCAAGTGCCTAACACCGCACCAGATGCACGCCCTGCCGCTGCTGTAACGCCACAAGGCACAACAGCATCAACAGAGAGCCACAAAGAAAAAGACACTGCTCCTGCCACACCGGCTACAGCAAATGTAGATACCGGTAGTGGGATCTGGAAATGGCTGCTGCCTTTGTTATTAGTCGGTGCAGGTCTCGTGTGGTATCAGTCACAACCCAGCGAAGCCACTGAAGCCAATACAGAAGCAGCAGCGCCCGCTGAAGCGGTAGCAAAAGCGCCAGTTGCAACGACACCACCAGTGGCAGAAACGGCAGCAACACCGCCAGCCCCACCTGCTGAGGCCCCTCAGACACCACCACCAAGTGCTGCTGCGACACCGGCTGTTCCCCCCCCTGTTACCGCGACCACAGCAGCGCCAGCAGTGACGCCCCCAACACCAGCGGCAACCACGACAACCGCTACGGCGGCACCTGCGCTTCCCTCCAACGGCAACCATCAACTGCGTTTAGTGATGAAGCAAGACTCGTGGATGGAAATTTTGGATAGCAAAGGCGAACGAGTGGTATTCGGTACGCAAAAAGCGGGTAAGGAACGGATTGTCGAAGGTACACCACCGTTCAAAATGACCATTGGCAATGCCACAGAAGTCGAACTGTTCCACAACAATCAAGCCATTGATCTGAAAAAACATATCAAAAAAGGCACCACTGCCAAACTGGAGCTGCAATAGGTGATTTCTTCTCACTATCCAACTCGCCGTGCCTGCCAACAAGTGATGGTGGGACAGGTTCCGGTCGGGGGTGATGCCCCGATTGTGATTCAATCGATGACCAATACCGACACAGCAGACGCCGCTGCCACCGTCGCCCAAGTGTTGGAATTAGCGCGTGCCGGTTCTGAGGTAGTGCGTATCACCGTCAACAGTGCGGAAGCCGCCGCTCAAGTGGCCACGATTCGACAACAGCTTGATGACCAAGGCTGTAACGTACCGTTGGTGGGTGATTTTCACTTTAACGGTGATCGCCTATTACGTGACTATCCCGATTGTGCACGCGCTTTAGCAAAATATCGCATCAACCCCGGTAACGTAGGCAAAGGCAGTAAAGGCGACGAAAAATTCGCCTATATGGTGAAAACAGCGGCAGAACTTGGCAAAGCAGTGCGAATTGGGGTCAATTGGGGCAGCCTCGATCAAAGTTTGGCTGCTCGGTTGATGGATGAAAATGCCCGCCGCAGCGAACCGTGGCCAGTTGAAGCGGTGATGCGCGAAGCGTTGATCGTTTCGGCGCTGGAAAGTGCAGAGAAAGCCGTCGCACTTGGCCTGCCATCAAATCAAATTATCTTGTCGTGCAAAGTGTCGCATGTGCAAGACCTGATTGCAGTGTACCGTTCTTTGGCGGCGCGTTGTGATTGGCCGCTTCACCTTGGTCTCACCGAAGCAGGCATGGGCTCGAAAGGCATCGTTGCATCAAGCGCAGCGTTGGCGGTGCTATTACAAGAGGGCATTGGTGACACCATCCGCATCTCGCTCACACCAGAACCCGGTGCACCGCGTGATAAAGAAGTGATTGTCGCACAAGAGCTGTTACAAACCATGGGGCTGCGTTCGTTTACGCCATTGGTAACGGCCTGTCCGGGCTGTGGCCGCACCACCAGCACCTTCTTCCAAGAACTGGCTGCACAAATTCAACAGTTCTTGCGCGATAACATGCCGATTTGGCGCTTGGCCTATCCGGGTGTCGAAAGTATGAATGTGGCAGTCATGGGCTGTGTGGTGAATGGCCCGGGCGAAAGTAAATTAGCCGATATTGGTATCTCACTCCCCGGCACGGGTGAGGTTCCGGTGGCACCGGTGTATGTGGATGGTGAAAAAACGGTCACCCTCAAAGGTGAACAAATCGCCAGCGAATTTCAGGCGTTGGTCGAACAATATGTTCATTCCCGTTATGGCGAGGGGGGCAGTAAACGCCGCAAGGTCATTCCACTGAAACCCATTTAATTTTTGATTGATACACGCCAACTCGCGTAACTTTAACGAATACAGAAACATGGCAGAAAAAATTCAAGCAATTCGTGGGATGAATGACATCCTGCCCGACACCTCGCATCAGTGGTTATTTTTTGAACATACCGTCCGTGAATGGCTCAAGGACTACGGCTATAAAAATATTCGCACCCCAATTGTGGAAGATACACGGTTGTTTGTGCGTTCGATTGGTGAAGCCACCGATATTGTCGAAAAAGAGATGTACACCTTCACCGACAGCCTCAATGGCGACAGCCTAACACTACGGCCAGAGGGTACCGCTTCGTGTTTACGCGCGGCACTGCAACATAATTTGTTGTATAAACAAACACAGCGCCTGTGGTACATCGGCCCGATGTTCCGTCATGAACGGCCACAAAAAGGGCGCTATCGCCAGTTTCACCAAATTGGTGCGGAAGCACTCGGTTTCAGTGGTCCGGATGTAGATGCTGAAATCGTCATTATGTTGGCTGATTTATGGCAACGCTTAGGCTTAACTCCCTATCTGCAACTGCAAATCAACACGCTTGGTTCCAGTGAAGAACGCGCCGCTCACCGCCAAGCATTGATTGCCTACCTCGAACAGCATCAAGATGCGTTAGATGAAGATGGCAAGCGCCGTCTTTACACCAACCCTCTGCGCGTGTTGGACAGCAAAACCCCTTCGATGCAAGCCATTTGTGAACAAGCCCCCCGCTTGTTGGATTATCTCGGTGAGGCTTCGCGCCAGCATTACGATGAATGGCGCCAGATGATCCGCGATGCCAATATCCCGTATGTCGAAAACCCACGGTTAGTGCGTGGTTTGGACTACTACAATCTGTCGGTGTTTGAATGGGTAACACAAGAACTCGGCGCACAAGGTACGGTGTGTGGCGGGGGTCGTTATGATGGTTTGATTGAACAACTCGGCGGTCAAGCCACCCCAGCCGTTGGTTTTGCGATGGGGGTCGAACGCTTGATGTTGTTATTGGGCGAGAAGAACTTATTGCCTGCAGCTGATGTGCCAGACTGGTTTGTGATTCACCAAGGCGAGGGTACCGCACGCTATGCTTTACGCGTTGCGCAACAATTGCGCCAAGCCGGATTGCGCGTTGTGCAACACATGGGTGAGGCCAGCTTTAAATCACAAATGAAAAAAGCGGATGCCAGCGGCGCGTATGGTGCAGTGATTATCGGGGCCAATGAAGTAACAGAAAACAATGTGGTATTAAAACCTCTGCATGGCGGGCTAGCACAACAGACTGTGGCCTTTGCTGAAGTGGCTGCCACCGCTCGCACTCTGTTGCAACAAATTCAAGCCCAAAAGGAAACCGACTGATGGCGGCGTTTGATCTACAAGAACAAGAGCAAATCGAGGCAATCCGTAGCTTTTGGCACAGCTGGGGACGCTGGATTGCACTGGCATTGACCTTTGTTTGCCTCGGTTATCTTAGCTTTCAAGGTTGGCAGATGTATCAACGTAAGCAGGCCGCTGCTGCAGGTGAATACTATGCCCAAATCGAAAGTCATCTCGAACGCGGCCAGCAAGATAAATTGGCCCCCTTGTTTCAATCCCTGAAACAAGAGTATGGCAGTACAGCCTACGCCAATCGTGCCGCTTTAATCGAGGCCCGTTTGGCCTTTGAAGCGGGCCAATTTGCACAAGCCCGTGGCAGTTTGGAATGGGTGATTGAACACACCAAAGAAGACGCCATTCGCGATTTAGCACGTTGGCGGTTAGCGGCGGTATTGCTCGATGAAAAACAATTCGACCGCGCTTTAGCCGAATTGGCCAAACCGCATACCGATGGCTTTGCAGGTAGCTTTTTAGATTTAAAAGGTGATGTGTTAGTGGCGAAAGGCGATATTGCCGCCGCCCGCAGCGCCTATCGTGCCGCTTTACAAAAACTAGAAAAAAGCGCGTCGCCCTCTCGGTCTTTAACCGAGATTAAACTCGATGCGCTAGGAGCTGAATAAACATGACTGCACCTCGCTTACGCCTTTTGTCTGCTGCTTTATGTGCCAGTGTCGCCTTAACGGGTTGTGCCAGTTGGTTCAGTGGCGATGGCCGTCCACAACCCACGCCGCTCACAACCCTCAGCCAGTCACAAAACCCCGAATTGTTATGGCGGGTTGATGTCGCAAAAAATAGTGCTGAAGGGGTTTTTCAGCCAGCAGTGATTGCCGATGCAGCGCACGTTGGACTGTCACCTTATCGAGTCTCCCCACCAGCCCCGCCCAAGTGGCGGGTGATAAGGTGATTGTGCAAACCCAAGATGGCCGTGTCAGTGCCTTTGACAGCCGCGATGGCCGCCAGCTTTGGGTGTATCAACATAATCTACCCGCTTTGACCGTCCGCCATAGTGGTTCGCTACAAGCCCTCGGTGGTGAAGTCGCTTTGTTGGGCATGTCAGGGGGCCGCTTGGGGGTGCTCAATCTTGCCAGTGGTGAATTGATTTGGGAGTCTGCCGTCACCCTGCCACGTGGTGCCACCGAATTAGAACGGATTGCCGATGTTGCCAGCCCACCGGTGTTTGACGGCAATATGGTATGTGCTGTGGCTTTCCAAGGCCGTGTGGCATGTTTAGATGCCAAAAGCGGCACACCACTGTGGTCACGCGAATTGTCGTCCAGTCGTGGTTTAACTTTTGATGCCCGTTTGCTGTATGTCACAGCAGATGATGGCACTGTCCATGCCTTCGATCGCTACAGCGGTACCCCAATGTGGAAGCAAGAAGGGTTGCGCTATCGTGGTGTATCTGCACCTGCGCTACTGAATGGACAGGTCCTAGTCTATGATGCAGAAGGTTATGCCCATCTGTTATCAAGCCTAGATGGTAGCCTTGTCGGTCGTCTTGCCACTGGTGGTAACGAACTGCAAGGCCGCCCACTGAATGTGTCGGCACAACGGGTCTTACTGCAAACCGAAAATGGACGTATTTTGGCCTTAGGCCGTTAAGGAGATGGCGTGAAGCCAACTGTTGTATTAGTCGGAAGGCCGAATGTCGGCAAATCGACACTGTTTAATCGCCTCACGCGGAGTCGTGATGCGCTGGTTGCTGATCTACCCGGTCTGACCCGTGATCGCCACTATGGTCATGGCCGTGGTGGTAATAAGCCGTATTTGGTCGTCGATACCGGCGGTTTTGAGCCGATTGCCGACAGCGGTATTTTATTTGAAATGGCTCGTCAAACCTTGCAAGCGGTGGATGAAGGCGATGCTGTGATCTTTTTGGTGGATGCTCGTACGGGCATGACCCCCCAAGATAAGGTCATTGCTAATCGCCTGCGGCAATTAAATAAGCCGGTGTTTCTGGTGGTGAATAAAGCCGAAGGGATGCGCCGTGATCTGGTTGCGGCCGAGTTTTACGAACTCGGTTTGGGCGATCCGTGGGCAATTTCTGGCGCACACGGCGATGGCGTGCGTGAATTACTCGAGGCCGTATTAGAACCTTTCCCCGAGGAAGCAGAAGAAGAAGCCAGCCGCCATCCGCGTTTTGCCATTATTGGCCGCCCCAATGTGGGGAAATCCACCTTGGTCAACGCTATTTTGGGCGAAGAACGGGTGATTGCTTTTGATATGCCCGGCACCACCCGCGACAGTATCTATATCGATTTTGAGCGCAATGGTCAGTCGTACACGATTATTGACACCGCCGGCGTACGGCGAAAAAGCCGAGTCGATGAGGCAATTGAAAAGTTTTCCGTGGTGAAAACCCTCAAAGCGATTGAAGATGCTAACGTCGTTGTTTTGGTGTTGGATGCCAGCTTAGATATCGCCGATCAAGACGCCAGTATTGCAGGTTTTGCCCTCGAAGCAGGACGCGCCTTGGTTGTTGCCGTGAATAAATGGGATAACACTAATCAAGAACGCCGCGACCAAGTCAAACGCGATATTGCCCGTAAGTTATCTTTCTTGGATTTTGCACGTTTCCATTACATTTCAGCGCTACAGGGGCGCGGGGTCAGCGATTTATTTGCCTCGATTGATGCCACCTATGCTGCAGCGATGGTGAAACTGCCTACACCAAAATTAACCCGTGTGCTAGAAATCAGCCAAGAGCGTCAGGCACCGCCACGTGTCGGTTTGGTACGGCCTAAGCTGCGCTATGCTCACCAAGGGGGGATGAATCCACCCATCGTGATCATTCATGGCAGTGCATTAGATAAAATTCCTGATAGTTATACCCGCTATATGGAACATTGCTTCCGTAAAGCGTTCAAACTAGAGGGAACGCCCCTGCGAGTGGAATACCGCAGTGCCGAGAATCCTTTCCTCGAACGTCGTAAAACGGCGGCACGTCCAAGCGATCCTGGCCAACGACGTGGTAAAAATCGCAAGTAAACGCGAAATAAGAGGGGGCAGGAGACTAGAAAGATGGTAAAAAGACCTCACCTGCTGCCACCTCAGCAGTTTTTCTCTTAAATCTACTTTGGAGTACCCCGCGATGAGCGCGAAAGGGCAAATGCTACAAGACCCGTTCCTGAATACCCTGCGTAAGGAACACGTGCCAGTATCGATCTACTTGGTCAATGGCATTAAATTACAAGGCCAAATCGAGTCTTTTGATCAATACGTGGTGTTGCTCAAAAACACGGTCACCCAGATGGTTTACAAACACGCCATTTCAACGGTCGTGCCATCTCGCCCAGTGTCGATTCCACACGAGGCACCAACAGGCAATGCGGATGCCTAACATCCCTTCTATTCAGCTGAGACGAAAGCGGTGTGATTGTGTTTGACCGCCCAGATTTAGGTGATAAGGCAATCGTGGTTTGCCTCGATTTTGGCGAACCCGATTTTGCTGATAGCGTGGCCGAATGCGTCGAGTTGGTCCGTGGCGCAGGGGTGGAAGTGCGTGGTGTGGTGTTGGGTAAACGCCAACGCCCCGATGCCGCTTTGTTTGCCGGCAAAGGTAAGGTTGAGGAAATTGGCCTTGAACGAACCGCACAAGAGGCATCGGTGGTGATTTTTAACCATGCTCTCTCACCAGCCCAACAGCGCAATTTAGAGCGTACCCTCGAATGTCGGGTAATTGACCGGAATAGCCTGATTTTGGACATTTTTGCCCAACGGGCAAAAAGCCATGAAGGTAAATTGCAGGTTGAGTTGGCACAGCTTGAACATCTTGCCACTCGCTTAGTCCGTGGTTGGACTCACCTCGAGCGGCAAAAAGGGGGGATTGGTTTACGCGGCCCCGGCGAAACCCAGCTCGAGACCGACCGCCGTTTATTAGGTGCACGGGTCAAGATGCTGAAAGATCGCCTCTCTCAAGTCGAAAAACAGCGTCAAGTGCAACGGCGTGGACGTGAGCGTACCGGCATCGCCACTGTGTCAATTGTCGGCTATACCAATGCTGGCAAATCAACACTGTTTAATAGCGTGACTAAGGCGAAAGCTTATGCCGCCGACCAGCTATTTGCCACCCTCGATACCACCAGCCGCAAGCTTTATCTAGGTGGGCGCAATTCCATCATTGTGTCGGATACCGTTGGTTTTATTCGTGACTTGCCCCACGCCTTGGTTGCAGCCTTCCGTGCAACATTGGAAGAAACCGTCCGTGCCGATTTACTGTTACATGTGGTGGACAGTGCCAGCGATAACCGCGAACGCCAAATCGAAGAAGTCAACAAGGTCTTGCAAGAGATCGGGGCTGACACCATTCCTCAATTGATAGTGTGGAATAAAATCGACATTAAAGGGCAAGACGCTGCCATCGAACGCGATGAACATGGCCATGTTGTGGCTGTCCGCGTGTCGGCATTAACCGGTAGCGGACTTGAACTGTTACGTGAAGCAATTGCCGAACGACTACAGTTGGCTCAACCACACGACGAGCTTTCTCATTCATAGATCAAAATTCACGGAAAAATCATGTCCCAAAACGACCCGCAATGGGGAGGCGGTAACCGTGGTAACGACGGGCCGCCAGACCTCGAACAGATTTTCCGCAATGTGACCCGTAAATTTCGCGGTAATCATTCGGGTGGAGACGGCAATGGCTTTCCAAGCGGCGGCCGTGGCTTCAAAGGGGGTATCGTCGCGATTGGTGGCGTGCTTGCAGCCCTGTGGCTAGCGAGCGGCTTTTATATGATTGATGCCCGCGAAGAAGGGGTCGTACTTCGGTTTGGTGAATACCATCGCAGTGCTGATGCTGGTTTGCAATGGCATATTCCTTATCCAATTGAACAGGTTGAAGTCGTCAGTTTAACGGATGTCCGCAGCCTCGAAATTGGCTACCGTGGCAACGATAAAAATCGTGTCAGTGAAGAAGCATTGATGGTCACTTCAGACCTCAACATCATCGATGTGCAATTATCAGTGCAATATGACGTGCTCAGTGCCCGCAATTTTCTTTTTGAAAATGCCTGTGCCGACCGTGACTGTAAAGACATCCTGAAACAAATCGCCGAGTCTTCTATTCGTGAAGTCGTTGGCCGCAATCAAGTCGACTTTGTCCTCAACGAAGGCCGTGCCAAGATCGCCAGCGATACACAAGTATTGATTCAACAAATCGTTGATCGTTATCAACTTGGCATTCGCATCAGTAAGGTCAACATCAATAACGTACAACCCCCAGAACCGGTGTTGGCGGCGTTTGATGATGCAGTCAAAGCGGGGCAAGACAAAGATAAGCTACGCAACGAAGGCCAAGCCTATGCTAACGATGTCATCCCGAAAGCCCAAGGGGTGGCAGCACGTCTGATGCAAGAAGCCGAAGGGTATAAACAGCGTGTGATTGCCAGTGCCGAGGGTGAAGCACAACGCTTTAGCAGTGTGTTAACTGAATATCAGAAAGCCCCAGCAGTTACGCGGGAACGTCTGTATCTCGACACCATGCAGGATATTCTTGCTTCGACCAGCAAAGTCTTTGTCGATCAGAAAAATGGGCAAAACCTGCTTTATCTGCCGCTCGATAAGTTGATGCAACAAGCAAAACCGGGCCCCACCTCGACCGCACCGGCGGCAAATAACGAAACAGTGCCACAAAACGAAGGCGAAGCTGCCGCACCCGCTGCTGCCAACACAGGCCGCGATGTGGTACGCAACCGTGATTTGGGAGCAAGATAATAATGGATAGATTGATTCCCACCGTTGTTGCTTTATTTGCTGGCGTCATGCTGTTGAGCATGAGCCTGTTTACCGTTGACCAACGGCAATATGCCTTGGTGTTTCAATTTGGTGAAGTGGTCCGCGTGGTGAAAGAACCGGGATTGCAGTTCAAAATCCCATTCTTACAAAACGTGCGTTTCTTCGACCGCCGGATTCGGACCATTGACCCCGAATCGCCCGAACTCTACAACACCCGCGAAAAAATGAACCTGTTGGTGGACAGTTTTGTGAAATGGCGCGTGGTGGATGTCGAGCAATACTACAAAAGTGTTGGGGGCAACGAAGCAATTGCTGTCTCACGGCTGAAACAAACCGTCAATGATGGTTTGCGCGCTAAGTTCGGTCAAAAAACGATACCTGAAGTTATCTCCGGTAAACGTGAAGACATCATGAGCAGTGTACGCACCCGTGCTGACCAAGATGCGCGCCGTATCGGTGTAGAAATTATTGATGTGCGCTTAAAACGCGTCGATTTTCCAGATAAAATCAGCACTTCGATTTATGACCGGATGCGTTCTGAACGTCGTACTGTGGCCAGCCAGCTGCGTTCTGAAGGTGCAGCAGAAGCCGAACGGATTCGTGCTGATGCCGATAAACAACGTGAAGTGGTCATTGCTGAAGCGTATCGCAAAGCACAAGCCTTGAAAGGTGAAGGCGATGCAGCGGCCTCGGCACTGTATAATGAAGCGTTCAGTCGTAACCCAGAGTTTTATGCCTTCTGGCGTAGCATGGAAGCCTATCGTCAAAGCTTCCGTGATAAGAACGATGTGTTGGTGTTAGACCCAAGCGCAAGCTTCTTCCGCTACCTGAAAAACCCAAATGGGCGTGCAGGAGCCGAAGGAACTGGTAAATAACTAATTGGCAAGCCACCTTGCACGTCAAGGTGGTGATAGCTTCCTCGGGCGGGGAATGACTCCCCGCCCCTTTTCTTGTGTAGCGTTCGTGAACCGATATGCGTAATTGGCTATTACCCGAAAATATTGCTGATATTTTGCCAGCCAGCGCCAGACAACTCGAAACAGCCAAGGCCAGTATGCTGGAACTGTTTCGAACTCATGGCTATGAATTGGTATGTCCGCCATTGATTGAATATGTTGAATCGCTGGTTTCTGATGGCGATGCGGCATTAGATTTAAAAACCTTCAAACTTGATGACCAACTCAGCGGCCGCCAATTGGGGCTGCGTGCTGATATCACCCCACAGGTTGCCCGTATTGATGCCCATCTTCTCGGCTCTCGCGAAGGGGTGACCCGTCTTTGTTATGCTGGCAGTGTTGTCCACAGCCGCCCAGATAGCTTGACCGCCTCTCGTGAGCCCTTGCAAATTGGAGCAGAGCTATATGGATGTGCCGACACCGGCGCCGATTTGGAAATTATCCACCTGATGTTGGCGACTTTGCGTACTGTAGGCATCGATCAATTGACACTCGATCTTGGTCATCTCGGTGTCTTCTACGCCTTAGTCAATGCCGCTGGCTTGGAAAAGAAACACATCGCCAACCTGCTACAGCTACTGCAAGCCAAGGACGTCGCCAGTCTGCGAGAAGAATTGACCTGTGTTGCTGATCCCTACCGCAGTGCTCTACTACGTTTGCCTGAATTGTTTGGTCCAGATTGCTTACGCCTTGCACGTCAGCATTTGCCTGCCTTGCCTGCACTTGAACAAGCCTTGGCTCAGTTAGAACAAATCGGCCAATCGCTTGAGCAAGAACAAGTTCAAGTGTATTACGACCTTACTGAATTACGCGGCACGCACTACCATACCGGTCTCATCTTTGCTGTCTATGCCGAAGGATGGGCGTCCGAATTAGCACGCGGTGGACGCTATGACAATGTTGGTCGCAAGTTTGGCCGCGCCCGTCCAGCCACCGGCTTTAGTCTAGATTTGCGCGATTTATTGCGAATTTTGCCCAAGACCAGTCCACAAAAAGGAATTCGTCTTGCCGCAGCAGATCATGCCGCTGCAACAAGCTCGGCGACTCGTTTGCGTGCCGAGGGCGAAATTGTCGTAATCGACTACTTAAATGAATCAGCCGCCGCACTCAACTGTGATCGGCAATTGGTTTTCCGTGACGGCGACTGGCAAGTCGTCCCGTTTCATTGATTTTTGTGAAGAGGTTTTTCCATGTCCAAGAATGTTGTCGTGATCGGCACACAATGGGGTGATGAAGGCAAGGGTAAGATTGTCGATTGGCTGACAGACCATGCCGAAGGGGTTGTGCGTTTTCAAGGTGGCCACAATGCCGGTCATACCTTGGTCATCGGTGGTAAAAAAACCGTGTTGCGCTTGATTCCGTCTGGGATTTTGCATGCCGGTAAAGAGTGTTTCATTGGTAACGGTGTGGTGATTTCTCCAGAAGCCTTACTGAAAGAAATTGATGAATTGGAAACAGCAGGTATCGATGTTTCCAAACGCTTGAAGATCTCTGAGTCTTGCCCATTAATTTTGCCGTACCACATCGCTCTAGACCAAGCGCGTGAAGCAGCCAAAGGCGAGAACAAAATCGGCACCACTGGCCGTGGTATCGGCCCGACTTATGAAGATAAGGTGGCACGCCGCGCGATTCGTGTGCAAGATTTGTTCTATCCAGAGCGTTTTGCGGCCAAACTCGGCGAAAACTTGGCTTATTACAACTTCTTGTTAAAAGAATACTTCAAGACTGACACAGTAGACTTCCAATCTACCTTGGAAGAAACCTTGAAATTAGCAGAACGCATTAAGCCAATGGTGGCAGATGTGTCTCGTACCTTGTACGAACTCAACAAAGCGGGCAAACCGCTGTTGTTTGAAGGCGCACAAGGCACATTATTGGATATCGACCACGGTACCTACCCATTCGTGACATCGAGTAACTGTGTTGCCGGTGCTGCCTCTGCTGGTGCCGGTGTTGCGCCACAGATGTTGCAGTATGTGTTGGGGATTGTAAAAGCCTACACCACCCGTGTGGGATCTGGCCCCTTCCCCACGGAACAGTGCAATGACACTGGTGCCTACCTCGCCAAACGTGGCAATGAATTTGGTTCCGTCACCGGTCGTCCCCGCCGCTGTGGTTGGTTTGACGCGGCAGCGTTGAAACGCTCGATTCAAATCAATGGCGTATCTGGTTTGTGTGTGACCAAACTAGACGTGATGGATGGTATGGACGAGATCCAGTTGTGTGTTGGCTATCGTAAAGATGGCGTTGAATACGACATTCTGCCCTTTGGTTCAGAAGCAGTGAGCGGTTGTGAGCCAATCTATGAAACCATGCCCGGTTGGCACGACTCAACGGTTGGTGTGAAAGAATATGATGCACTACCAGCCAATGCTAAAGCGTATCTGACACGGATCGCCGAAGTCTGCGAAGCGCCAATTGATATTATCTCGACGGGTCCAGATCGCGAAGAGACTATCGTATTACGTCATCCCTTTGCTTAATCGCGTAGAAATCCCCTGTCTTGGCAGGGGATTTTACTGCGCTTCTTTTACGGTTTTTCCGTAAAACAAATCAAAAATAAACTGATTTTCCAAAAACGAAAATTCTCGTACTGTAGCGCCATTGATATTCTTCAGCTTGAAATGAGAACTCGCATGGCCGCTTTTTCTGCCGAACGTGTCCTAAGCGTTCACCATTGGAATGACAGTTTATTTAGCTTTAAAACCACCCGCGATGCAGGGTTGCGGTTTGAAAACGGACACTTTGTGATGATTGGTCTGGAAGTCAATGGCCGACCACTGATGCGTGCTTACAGCATTGCCAGCGCAAATCATGAAGAGCATTTAGAGTTTTTTAGCATTAAAGTGCCCGATGGCCCGCTGACCTCTCGTCTGCAACATCTGACACCGGGGGATAATCTGTTGGTCAGCAAAAAACCAACAGGAACGTTGGTTATTGACGACTTGTTACCGGGTGGACGCAATTTGTATTTGTTCGGCACCGGCACCGGCCTCGCCCCGTTTATGTCCCTGATTAAAGATCCAGAAGTGTACGAACGTTATGAACAAGTCATTTTGTTCCACGGCGTGCGCTATTGCAGCGAATTGGCGTATCAGCAATACATCACCGAAACCTTGCCAGAACATGAGTTCTTAGGCGAGATGGTCAAAAATCAATTACGTTACTATCCTTCGGTGACGCGTGAACCTTATGTCAACCAAGGTCGGTTAACCGATTTGATTCGCAGTGGCAAATTGTTCCAAGACCTTGGTTTACCTAGCATTGACCCCAATACCGACCGCGCCATGTTATGCGGCAGTCCTTCGATGTTGAAAGAAACCTGCACCTTGTTAAAAGAATATGGTTTAGAAGAGGCACGCCAAGGTCAGCAAGGTCACTATGTCATCGAGCGTGCCTTCGTTGAAAGCTAAGCAGCCATAGAGACACAATCAAAAAAAATAGCCAAGCATATTTTGCTTGGCTGTTTTTTTAATGCTTGTTGTAGCGTGGCGGCATTAACAAAGCAGGAATTTCACGCGGTGCTTGGCTAAGTGGATGTCGCCATGCCTTACCCGACATTAAATGCGCCAAAGGTGAAGGCCGTGCCGGTGTGACAAAAGCCTGATGAAAAGTCGAAGGGTGCGGTTTGGGATGTTCCATCCAACTCGGCCAAAAACCGGTCATCATTTCAGGTTTTAACGTTTGTCGGGTCAATTTTTCAATGTTGGCAAGGGCTTTTTGTTCATCCTCAGCCATCAATGAAATCGCCACACCAGAGCTCCCCGCCCGCCCTGTACGGCCAATCCGATGGACATAATCCTCGGGCGCTTTTGGCAGTTCAAAATTAACCACAAATGGTAAATCTGAGATGTCTAAACCACGTGCAGCCACGTCCGTTGCGACCAACACGCGCACCTCGCCGGCTTTAAAAGCAGCAAGAGTTTCAATGCGGGCTTGTTGTGCTTTATCGCCATGAATAGCGGCCACAGAGATATTTTCGCGCTTTAACTCACGGGTCAGTTGATCTGCCCCTTGTTTGGTACGGCAAAACACAATGACCTGTGACATATCACGCTGTTGCAGTAAGCGCACTAATAACGCCCGTTTACGATGACTATCAACGGCATAGATGGTTTGCTCGATTTTGGCATTGGTGGCATTTTGCCGCGCCACTTCAATCAACTGAGGCTGTTTCATAAACTCAGCTGCCAATTTTTTGATCTCTGGCGAGAAGGTGGCAGAAAACAAAAGCGTTTGTCGTGTTTTAGGCAATAAGGTCAAAATACGGCGGATATCAGGCAAAAAGCCCATATCGAGCATTCGATCCGCCTCATCCATCACCAAAATTTCAACTCGATTTAGCTGAATTGTTTTTTGTTCTACGTGGTCGAGCAAGCGACCAGGGGTGGCAACAACAATTTCAATACCACGGCGCAGCTGCTCTTTTTGTGGATCGATACTGACCCCACCAAATAACACAGCATAACGCAATTGGCTATGTTGGCTATATTGACGCACACTATCAGCTACTTGGTCTGCCAGTTCTCGTGTTGGAGTCAGCACCAACACTCGGACCGGATGCATTGCGGGTGAAGCACTACTATTGGCATAGCCCATTAAACGGGTTAAAACGGGCAAGGTGAATGCCGCTGTTTTACCTGTTCCCGTTTGTGCCGCAGCGAGGATATCTCCCCCTGCCAGCACAACAGGAATCGCTTGACGCTGAATAGGTGTCGGCTCACGGTAGCCTAGCTCCTCAACAGCCCGAAGAATAAGAGGGCTTAAGCCAAGCTCAGCAAACGACATAACAACTCCTAAAAATGGATGATGCGATCAACTTAACACGCACCATTTAAGACAAAGATAACCATTGAACAAGGGTTAACAACAAAATCACAGCCAACCACAGCACCACCGACCGCCACACCAACCCCACGGCACGGCGCAAATAATCAGGATCGGCCTCATCGCCAACGCCCAATTCAGGACGATACTTAACGGTATAATCTTGACGAAGCGGATCGCCCAGCTTCACGCCAATTGCACCTGCAGCCGATGCCAATAAAATTCCATAAGCGTAGTGTCCCCAAGCAATCGCTTGTGAACGCCAACAAAATACAGCATCTTCAAAATCGCCCATCACCGCAAAACTGGCCGACGTTAAACGCACAGGCAGCCAATCAATAGCCTCATGAAAACGGCGCGCAAAGCGGCCAAAGGCTTCGCCTAACACTTCCTCACGACCACCCCATTTTTGGTACAGCATATTTGACATGCGATACATCACGGCACCAGCAGGGCCAGGCAAGACAGCAAACCAAAACATGGTGCCAAAGACATGGCGATAGCTGTCGATCACCCCTTGTTCAATGGTCAAACGAGAGATTTCATTCACTTCAAGTTCAGAAGTCGGTTGACCAGACCAACGAGCCAACGCTAAGCGAGCATCGACCACACGATTCTCTGCCAAAGCGACAGAGATCTCAGTCAAGGCACTGGAAAAATGACGGAACCCCATCGTGAGATATAACACCGCTACATCCCAAATTAAGGCCAGCGCAGGCGTCACTTTGTATAGCAGTCCATGTATCAACCACACGAATCCTGCCAATGGCAAAACGGCCAGACACCATGCCAACACGCCATGTCGATTACGACCTGCATTTAAGTGGCGCTCTAGGTAGTTGGCATAACGCGTAAACACCAATAGAACGCGGTTTCGATTACCTAAGGGATGTATTTGCTCCAGCGCAAGCGCGAGGATAATCGCGAGCAGGGTCATGGCAAGAGAAAAAACTTTCTGAAGAAAATAAAAAAGGATAGCCACGATAGCACAAAGCGTGCTAACTCGCAGCATTGAGCAGAAGGGAACCGCACAATTCCAGTGGGATTAAATTAGGCTTGGCCCAGTGTACGGCCACCGGCGATAGCAGAGCGCGCGCCACCGTCACGTTTATACGCCATAGTACTTTGAGGACTGGCCATCAAAATATCCAATGCCTCTTGCGTATCGGCCAAATGACGAGCGATCAGTTGACCATTGACACGATTGATCGATTGCGCACGGGCACAGAGTGTTTCAAGCTGACACCATGCTTTCAGCAACAGCGCTTTATCAGATAGCCATTGCATAAATACGCCGCGCTCCTGACAACCGAGTGTTCTTAGAATGTCGGTACGTTGTTTAACACATTGGTCAATTTGTTCTAGGGTATTGAGCTTTTGCACGGCAAGGCGTTCCAAGTCAGCAATCGCTTGGTGCACCAACGCCGCCTGCTCAGCAGCCAGCGCCTCATTGAGCATTTCATATAACTGAATTTCTCGCTCAATCAGTTCACTTAAAGCTTGGTCATAAGCAGGCATGGTCGCTTCCATTTATTCTCAAAAAGTTGGGACTATTCCCGTCCGGCGAGTAATTCACGAGCGGACGAAATCAAACCATCAGCAATCGCATTAGGGTTGATACTGAATTTACCCTCGGCAATCGCTTGTTTAATGGCGGCAACTTTCCCAGAATCAACCACAGGTTGTTGTTGTACCGATTGTTCGAGTGCTGCCACCTGATTTGCCAGTGGGTTAATGGCAACGTTAACAGGACGCACCTGTGAGGGTGCACTTGCGGTGGAGGAGGGTGCAAGACGGGTTTTGTTACTCACCGCTGCAGAATTCGCCACCGAAGGATTATTGGACTGAATTTTCATGGCATTTTCTATACAAAAAATTGAGTTTATTGCTAGCAAACATCGGTCAAAATTCACAAAACTTTAGTGACGCGGTTGAAGCAACAGCGGTTTTTAACAAAAACTATTATTCCAATTAAATTAGAAG
>NZ_JBSQVP010000062.1:0-12828 GCF_055136605.1 Aquaspirillum sp.
GTCGATTTCCCGACCCCGTTCGGCCCCAATAGACCCACTCGTGCCCCTGCCTCAACGCTCAATTCCAAACGCTGTAACAGTGGGATATCGCTATAGCCGATGCTGACCCCTTCTAACCGCACCAAAGGCGAGGGTTGGCTATCTGGATCGCGGAATTCAAACGAAAACGGCGAATCGACTTGGGCGCACGCCACTCGCTCTAAGCGTTCCAACGCTTTGACACGACTTTGTGCTTGTCGGGCTTTGGTGGCTTTGGCTTTGAAGCGGCGGATAAAGTTTTCGAGGTGGGCAATTTGTTTTTGTTGCGCTGAATACAGGGCGGCCTCACGTGCCAGCCGCTCGGCGCGTGCCCGTTCGTAGTCGCTATAACCCCCAGTGTAAAGCGTGATTTTGCCGCTGGCGACTTCGGCAATGTGGCTGGTAACCGTGTCGAGAAAATCATGATCATGGGAAATCAGCAACAAAGTGCCCGGGTAACGGGTGAGCCAATCTTCCAACCACAACACCGCTTCTAAATCGAGGTGGTTAGTTGGTTCATCGAGTAACAGCAAATCAGAACGACACATCAACGCTTGTGCCAAATTTAAACGCATTCGCCAACCACCAGAAAAACTGGCTACCGGTTGCTGTTGTGCCGTTTCTGAAAAACCTAACCCTGCCAACAAACGCGCTGCGCGGGCTGGCGCTGCATAGCCATCAATGCGTGCCATTTCATCATGCAGATGACCGATGGCCTCTCCATCGTGCCGCGCTTCGGCATCGGCCAGTGCCACTTCCAACTGGCGCAATTCCTTATCGCCATCCAGTGCATAATCCAAGGCGGAACTGTTCAGAGCTGGGGTTTCTTGGGCAACATGGGCAATCACCCATGCGGCAGGTAAGCTACATTCACCAGCATCTTGGTGTAATTCGGCCCGCAACAGACCAAATAGGCTGGATTTACCCACGCCATTTTTACCGACTACCCCCACCCGTTGGCCGGGGTGGACGGTCAATTGTGCTTCTTGTAAGACCACCTTGTTGCCACGGCGGAGCGTGATATTTTTAAGCTGAATCATGCGGCATCCTGTGGTGGATTAAGGCGCGGCAGGCTGGCCAGTTCCCAACGAGGGAACACGCTAAAGCCAGCAGCGGGACGGGCATATTGCAGGCGCATGGCACCGGCGAGGGCAATCATGGCGCCGTTGTCAGTGCATAACGACAGCGGCGGATAAAACACATCGATATGCTGCTTGGCGGCAAATTGATTGAGTGCTTCGCGTAGTTGACGGTTGGCACCGACCCCACCAGCAACCACCAACCGCCGTAAACCGCTTTGTTTTAATGCAGCGGCGGATTTATGCAGAAGCACATCCACCACTGCATCCTGAAAGGCGCGGCAAATGTCAGCGCGTGTGGTGTCATCTATCGCACCGTGTTGTTCTTGTTGGCGTACTAAGGTCAACACCGCTGTTTTTAAACCAGAAAAACTCATGTCCAAGTGACTGCTTTTCAGCATCGGACGTGGCAGGCTAAAGCGGTTCGGATCGCCTTGTTCGGCCAATTTTGATAATGCAGGGCCACCCGGATAAGGTAAACCCAGCAGTTTTGCTGTTTTATCAAACGCTTCGCCAGCGGCATCATCGAGGGTTTCCCCCAGTGTTTCGTATTGGCCAATGCCATGCACCGCCATTAACTGGGTATGCCCCCCCGACACCAGCAAAGCCACAAACGGAAATTCGGGGCGAGGATCGGCCAGCATCGGCGATAAGAGATGGCCTTCGAGGTGATGCACTGCAATCACTGGAATATCAAGGCCAAACGCTAAACCATTGGCGATAGCCGAACCGACCAACAGCGCCCCCCCTAAACCCGGGCCAGCGGTGTAGGCGATCGCGTCGAGGTCTGCTAGGGTTTTTTGCGCCTGTTGCAGACATTCCCGCGTTAAAGGCAACACACGGCGAATGTGATCGCGGCTGGCCAATTCTGGCACCACGCCGCCATATTCTGCGTGCATCGCCATTTGTGTATGTAGCGCATGGCTCAGTAAACCGTGTTCGGTATCGTATAAAGCCACGCCAGTTTCATCACAAGATGATTCAATTCCAAGCACTAACATAACGTGTCCTATGCGCTTTGCTGTTCCAACACAAATCGGGCGCCAGAGTCTTGTCCCAAGTGCTGAACAAGATAAGGCAAGGTATCTGCGAGCTGTTGTGCCAGTGTCCACGGCGGATTGAGGATAAACATACCGCTACCGTGCATCCCAAAACCATCGCTGGCCGGACTTTGCACATGCAATTCAGCGCGCAACCAGCTTTTTACGGGGAGCTGTTTGAGTTGTTCTGGTAAATCGCGGGCATCAAATCGCTGCAAACAGGGATACCACACCGCATACACCCCATTGGCAAATCGTTTGAGCGCGTCTTGTAGCGAACTGACCACCCGCTGATAGTCTTTTTTATCTTCATAGGGTGGGTCGATCAGCACCAAGGCGCGTCGTGGTGGCGGAGGGAGTACCGCTTTTAATCCAGCAAACCCATCTTTCTGTTCGCTACGCACGCGAGGGTCGCAGATGTTTTGTGCCAGCAGGGGGAAATCTGTTGGATGTAACTCGAATAAGCGCAGGTGTTCGCTGTCGCGTGCGGCTTGTAATGAAAACCAAGGTGAACCCGGGTAATAGCGTAGCTCGTCATCACCATGTAGGTTTTTCACCAGATCCACATAATTTGCTAACAGCGGCGGCAGGTCTTGACGTGACCATAAACGGGCAATGCCATCCCGCCATTCCGCCGTTTTTAAGGCAAAGTCAGAGTCTAAGACATAGCCACCGGCACCAGCGTGGGTATCCACCACCCAAAATGGTTTGTCTTTTTGTTTGAGATAGTCCAACAAAGCCAGTTGGATAGTGTGTTTGAGCACATCGGCGTGGTTGCCGGCGTGGAAAGCGTGACGATAGCTGAGCATGCAAGACCAAAAAAACGGGCAAGAAAGCAAAGGATTGTACCCGATGCCTGCTTGCCCGCGCACAGCGCAATTGTGCTTAATACCGAGGGCGTCGGCTACTGACTCCCCACAACACGGCACCAATCACAATCATGGGTAACGACAACCATTGTCCCATCGACAAATTCATTGCCAACAAACCGAGAAAATCATCCGGCTCGCGCGCAAATTCGGCGATAAAACGGAAGCTGCCATAGCCGATTAAGAATAACGCCGAGACGCAGCCAACCGGTTTGGGTCGATTGGAATAGCCCCACAAAATCAGGAATAACAACACGCCTTCGAGGGCGAATTGATAGAGCTGTGAGGGATGACGGGGCAAGCCGCCATATTGGCTCATCCACTCGATCAGCGTTGGGTTGTGCATGGCGGTGCGTAAGTCTTCGTGATAGGCCTGTGGAAAGACCATTGCCCATGCTGAGTCGGGTGTGGTAACCCGTCCCCACAATTCGCCATTGATGAAATTACCAATCCGCCCTGTGGCCAGTCCAAGCGGTACCAGTGGTGCAATAAAGTCGGTGACTTGGAGAAAGCTGAGGCGATATTTGCGCGCACACAACGCCATCGCCACCAACACCCCCAAAAAGCCACCATGAAACGCCATGCCACCTTCCCAGACTTTGAGAATGGATAGCGGGTCGGCAAGATATTCCGCCGGCTTGTAGAACACAACATAGCCAAGACGACCGCCAAGAATGACGCCGAGAATGCCATAGAACAACAGGTCGTCTAGCATCGGTCGGGTAAAGACGCTGTAACCGCGTTTAATCCGCACACTGCCCAACACAATGAACAGCACAAAACCCACCAGATACATCAGCCCGTACCAACGAATGGCAAGTGGGCCAAGGCTCACGGCGATAGGATCAAATTGAGGATGAATCAGCACAGACACCTCGTGACAAAAGAAAGAGGCGGCATCTTATCATTTCCGCTTAGAGGATGGTTTGTGCCAAGGGGTGAGTTGTTATATCGTCAGCACATGGAAAAAAATCACATGGCGTTTCCTGCCGACTTATCGATTTGGCGACAACAAATTGCTTCTTCATTGGCTTCGTGGTTAGCAGAACGTTGCGAAGGTGCGATTGCTGTTGATTGTCAGGGACAGGTTATTTGGATTAATGAAACCTACCTTGAGGCGTTGGCTTTGCCGCTGCAGCAAGTGTTGGGTCGTCCGATTGCCGAACTCACCCCTCATACTAGGATGCCAGAGGTCTTAGCCACTGGTGAACCCGTATTACTCGATATTTTTACGGTAGGTGAGCGTTCATTCATTATTTCACGGGTACCAGTCAAAGATGAAAGAGGACGAATTGTCGGTGCGATTGGTTTTGCTTTGTATGAAACCCGTCAACATTTGAAACCATTGTTAGCTAAGTTTAGACGTCTAGAGGCTGAGTTAGCGTCGGTGAGACAGGCTTTAACTCGGAGTCGAGCTACTAAATATTCGCTCTCTGACATCATTGGTCATGGAGCAGTGATGCAAGAAACGAAACGTCGGGCACGGCGTGTTGCTCGGGGGCAAGGGGCTGTTTTGCTATTAGGTGAAACAGGAACAGGTAAAGAATTATTTGCTCATGCGATTCATACTGAAAGTGCACGTTCAGCTGGGCCATTCGTCGCGCTTAATGTAGCGGCGATTCCTGAAACTTTATTAGAGAGCGAATTGTTTGGGGCTGTAGGAGGTGCCTATACTGGCGCTGACCGGCGTGGTCGCGAAGGAAAAATTAAGCTTGCAGAGGGCGGAAGCTTGTTTTTGGATGAAATTGGCGATTTGCCCTTATCCCTTCAAGCTAAACTCTTGCGAGTTTTACAAGAAAAGGAGTTTGAGGCCTTAGGGTCGAATCAGGTTCAACACATTGATGTGCGTATTATCACAGCAACCAGTCGAGATTTGGTAACGATGGTACACAATGGACAATTTCGTGCCGATCTATATTACCGTTTGAACGTCTTACCTCTGACTTTACCTCCCCTACGACAACGTCGAGAAGATCTGCCTGCGCTTTGTGAGCACATCTTGGCACGTATTGCTGATCACACAGGAGAAGTCCCACGCGACATTGATCCACAAGGTTTAGCATGGCTAACACGCTATGATTGGCCGGGCAATCTGCGTGAGCTATGGAATGTGTTGGAGCAAGCTGTGACCTTGTTTGATACGTTAACTCTCGGTGTGAATGAGTTACAAACAGTGCTACCCCAAGCTTCTGACTCGATTTCTCCCACTACCGTTTCTCTGACTCTACAACAACAACTGGCTGAATGTGAACGGCGGGTCATTTGTGATGCGTTGGCAACTCATCGGGGCAATGTTTTTGCTGCGGCAAAACAACTTGGGATTGGACGTGCCACGTTATATAAAAAAATCCAATATCATCAAATCACGTCATCTTCCCCTTCTCTGTAGTCTCATAAAAGAGATAGTTTGTCTCCGTTTGTAGAATTTAAATAAACTTTAATATTCAACGTGTTATGTTTTTTTGATATTTTTCTTGTCTTTGTTAGAGACAAAAGACGCTTAAGCATATCTATTTTTTGAATTAAAACAAACACTTGAAAAGCTGGCCTGTTTTTTGCGATAGCCTGAACACCGTATCACGGTGATATAACGATAAATTCAGGAGAAATGATGAAGAAAACATGGCCAGTGATTTGGCTTAGCGCTGGATTATTTCCTACGTGGGTACAAGCAGACGTTCAGTTATACGGCAAGATCAATTTGGCATTTGAAACCATTGCTGCCAAAGGTGCAAAAGACGGTCGTGATATCGAATCAATGCAGCGTGTGACCAGCAATCTATCTTATATGGGCTTTCGTGGAAGCGAAGATTTAGGGCATGGATTGAGTGCGATTTGGCAAGTTGAACAGGACATTAATCCAGATGAATGTCGTCAATGTGGCTTTGCCAATCGCAACAGCTATGTTGGATTAAAGGGACAATGGGGCCGTTTGCTAGCAGGGAGACACGACATCTATTGGACGTCGCATATCCCTGGTATGGATCGGCGGATTATCAGCACCGGTATTGCTGGTTCTATTCTTTCCTTATTTGGGACGTTCGGTGGGTATGCACCACGCGCAGATCGTCCTACTGCACCGCTAACTGGCGGTCGAGCCCCAAATGTTTTGCGTTATGAGACGCCGAGTTGGTATGGGGTATCGAGTACCCTCAGTTTCTCCACCGCAGAAAAACAGGGGGTAAGCCAAAGTGATCCTTGGGCAGTACAGGGCGAGCTTGATTATAAAGACGCTAAGTTAGCTGCTAACGTTGTGTGGTTGGAAAGTCGTGATAGCAATGGTTTTCTGGGTAGCGGTTATACCCATTATCCACCGTCGATGACAGTTGAGGGGACACGTTCGCGAGCCGTGAAAGCGGTGGCGATGTATCACTTTGGCTCAGGTACCGTGTTAGGTGTTGGTTTTGAACGCCTAGAAACGCGGTTTCCCGAAGGGAAAGTCAGTCGAAATGCTTATGGCGTTCATCTTGGCCAAACCTTCAGCCCTGCTGCTTATATGGGAGTCCATCTTGGGCAGGCCGATGATGTTGAGAGTCATGTCAGTGGTGGTGCGACCACACAGGACACAGGTGCCCGCTTTATCAGCCTAATTGGTAGCTACTCGTTGTCAAAACGTACGCTACTGTTTGCAGAATATGCTCGTATCCTGAATGACAGCAATGCGGCATACACCTTTGTGTCGACGGCTAACTTAAACGACAGCACGGTCGGACGTGTTGCTGGCAAAGGCGCTGACCCCCGTACATTGATGGTCGGTATCAACCATACTTTCTAACCCTGCTCAAGGAAAATCATGACTGCTTACACGTATCCACTGTTACTCAAACAACTTTGGCACACTCCATTACAACAAACTGCGGCACAAGAAATTGTCTATCGTGGCACCACCCGCCATACCTATCAACAGACTTGGCAGCGTATTCAGCAACTTGCTTTAATGTTAAGCGCACAAGGGGTGGTGATGGGGGACACGGTTGCAGTGATGGATTGGGATAGCCATCGTTATTTAGAATGCTATTTTGCAGTGCCATCGTTGGGTGCGACACTATTCAATGTCAATGTGCGTCTTGCTTCTGATCAGGTGTTGTACACACTGAATCATGCAGAACCAAAAGTGTTGTTGCTTAATCGAGAGTTCTTACCGGTGATTGAACATATTGCGGCCCAACTCACGTCGGTAAAAACGTTTATTTTGCTAGACGACGAAGGCGGTGCTTGTCAATCTAGCTTACCGTGGGCAGGAGAATATGAGGCACTATTAGCCGAATATGCTGGAAAATGCTTTATTTTCCCTGATTTCGATGAGAATACACGCGCGACTTTATTTTATACCACTGGCACAACAGGACTGCCAAAAGGTGTTTATTTCTCACATCGACAGTTAGTCTTACACACCTTAAGCAGCGCATTGGCGTTGGGAAGTGCCGCAGCACATGGGCGCTTGCATAGAGAAGATGTCTATATGCCAATTACTCCCATGTTCCATGTTCATGCGTGGGGATTACCGTATGTTGCCACGCTATTAGGTATCAAACAGGTTTATCCCGGACGTTATTTAGCAGATCACTTATTACATTTGATTGAACAAGAGCATGTGACTTTCTCACAATGTGTGCCGACTATTTTGCATATGTTGTTGAAAAATCCGCTTGCTGAACGCACGACACGTCTGCGTGGCTTAAAAATGGTGATTGGTGGATCGGCTTTGCCTTCAGGTTTGGCGGTAGAGGCGGCTCGTTTTGGGATGGATGTTTTTACGGGTTATGGGATGTCTGAAACTTGCCCAATCCTAACCTTGGCACATTTGAGTTCTGCAGAATTAGCGTTATCAGCAGAAAAACAGGTTCCTCTGCGTGCTCGAACGGGTCAAACGATTCCTCTTGTTGATTTGCGTGTGGTAAGTCCAGAAATGCAGTCGGTTATTCAAGACGACAAAACACCTGGCGAAGTAGTTGTGCGTAGTCCTTGGCTGACACAGGGTTATTACAAAAATATTGAGGCTAGTGCTGATTTATGGGCAGGGGGATACCTGCATACCAATGATATTGGTGTGATGGATGTGCGTGGTTCGCTACGGATTACTGATCGTTTAAAAGATGTGATTAAGACAGGTGGCGAGTGGATCTCTTCCCTAGAACTAGAATCCCGTATCTCGGAACATCCTGCTGTCAGTGAAGTGGCGGTGGTAGCGGTGCCTGATGCTAAATGGGGAGAGCGACCTATGGCCTTAGTGGTATTGAAACCCAAGCAGATATGTACAGTAGACGTTTTACGTACGTATTTGTTGCAAGTGGTTGAGGCTGGTCATTTGTCCAAGTGGGCTGTTCCGGATGAAATTCGTTTTGTCGATACGTTAGAACATACCAGCGTAGGCAAATTAAATAAGGTAGCACTGCGTAAACAATACTGTTAATTACCGATCAGTTTTGCGATGGGGCAGTCGATAATAGGCTTTTGTGGAGGTCATAATCATGAGGATTGCCCCTTCTTTATTGTCTTCGCGGGTGGTGGTGACACCGGCGAGTGATGAGCGTGTGTCTCGTTCGACACCACGCCAGAGCCATCTAGCAGAAGCGATAGCACAAGAAAAAGTGTCGGTATCGCAACAGGCTTTGCAAAAACTGCGTGCAGCGCTCGAAGAAATTGATGAGCAAAAGAAACAGTTATTGGCACAACAGCGACAAGAAGAAAAATCGCGTGCGATGGCGCGGGTGGCAGAGTTAAAACAGCGTTTAGAGATGTTGCAAAAACTGGCCGTTGGTTTGCCACCGGCAGCGGCGAAAGCATTGGCGGCACAGTTAAAAGACATCGCACAGCAGTTGCGCGGTGCTGTGCAGCAATATGCTTCGGCAGGTGGAGGGGAGAGTCCTTCATTGCAGGTCAGCGTGAGTGGTGGACAAGAGGCGCAAACAGGGCAGAATGCTGCTACAGCCAATACTGCCACACCCGAAGCCGCTTTGAGTGCGGCAAATCAAGCGGTGGATAAGGCAGAAGCGGTGGATAAAACACAGACCGAGACTGGCGCGGCGGCAGAAGAAGCTGATCCAGCCGAGGCGGATACCCCTCGAGTGACGGTGTCGTATGGGGATGCTGCTAATCAGCAAGAAAAAGCCCTCGATCAACAATTCCGCCAGTTGGTTGCCGAAGCCACGCAAAGGTTAAAAGCGTTGGCCGCTTTGTTAAAAGCAGCGATGAATCAGCAAGATCGTCAGCAGCTGTCGAAAGAATTAAACACTGAACTCAATCTGATTGCCGAATTAACCTCACAAATTGACAGCTAGGCCAAGATATTTTTTTGTTTCAACTCGGCGTAGACTGCTTGTCTTTGCTTGAGTGGGAATAAGACGATGTCGCAAAAATCTGCTGGCCTTCCGCCACAGGGATTGTTGTTGCTCGCCGCATTGGCATTGGGTTGGGGGCTAAATTGGCCGGTGATGAAAATTGTCTTGCAAGACATTCCACCACTGTTTTTTCGTGGCAGTTGTTTGTTATTGGGCGGTTTAGGGGTGTTGGCGCTGGCGCGGCGGCAGCAATCGTTGGCGATTCCCTCTCAGTATTGGCGGCAGCTGGGATGGCTAACGCTGTTTAATATTATTGGATGGAATGCGTTAGCGATTTATGGCGTGGCGTTGTTGCCATCTGGACGTGCTGCGTTGTTGGGCTACACCATGCCGTTGTGGAGTGTGTTGTTATCGGTGTGGATTTTGCGTGAACCCTTGACCCTGCGTTTGTTGTTAGCTTTGTTATTGGGTTTGAGTGGGGTGTTTGTGTTGATGGGGGGGAGTGTCCAGACCTTGTTGCAGGCGCCAACGGGTGTGTTGTGTATGGTCGGGGCGGCGTGGAGTTGGGCATTGGGTGTGGTGTTGATGAAGCGGTTTGTGTTGCCGGTGAATACAACGGTGTTAACCGGTTGGATGATGTTGTTAGGCAGTGCGCCGATGTTGTTGGGGGCGTTGTGCTTCGAGGTGGACAGCCTGCGTTGGCCTTCGTTATGGCCGGCGTTGGGGATGGTGTATAACGTGACAGTGGCGTTTATGTTTTGCTATTGGGCGTGGAATCGGATTGTGATGATGGTGCCAGTGGCGGTGTCGTCTTTGTCATCGTTGATTACACCGTTGATTGGGGTGGTGGGTGGGGCGTTGTTGTTGGGTGAGCAACCGGGCTGGCAAGAGGGGTTGGCGGCGGTGTTGATTTTGGCGGCGGTGGCGGTGGTGTCGTTGCGGCGGTCTTAAATCAGAGAAGTCTTTTGGAAAAGGCACATGGTAATGTGCCTTTTTTTATGTCTGTCGGGGAAGAGTCGAGCTAATGATACCCCGCTACCCGCCGCATGATGTCTTTCCAGATCATTTCCCCCTCTGTTCCCACACTATCAAACACACTTTCTAATAATGTTCGTTGTTCTGCGCTAAGACGGGCAAGGAGGGTTTGGCCTTGTGGGCTGAGGGTGAGTTGTTTGCTACGGCGGTCGTGCTCAGCGGCAGTACTGAGGATATAGCCTTGTTCGGTGAGCTGGCGCAAAGGCGCGTGCAACGCTTGTTTACTGACTGCCAAAATCGATAACAGCTGTTGAATCGTGAGCTGTGGATAACGACCGATAAAAAATAAAATGCGGTGATGAACTCGTTGCAGGCCATATTCTGCCAATATCTCATCTGCTCTCGCGGTAAAATTTCTAAAAGCATAAAAAAACAGTTCAATTGCCTCGTCGGGCTGGTTGGGGTGAGAGGGTGAATTTTGGTCAAGCATATTGACTTTCTTTTTCGATTATCCGCATTATTACGTCAATTATGTTGACGTAAAAGGTGAGATGATGGCGTTTTCTCAACGAGTTGCACAACTCAAATCTTCTTTAATCCGCGATATTTTGGCTGCCGCACAACAGCCAGACGTGATTTCCTTCGCCGGTGGCTTGCCCGATCCGGCTTTGTTGTTCTGGCATGAATCGGAATCACCCTTGCCCAAACAACTGGCGCAATATGGCCCCAGCGAAGGCGAACCGGCATTGCGCGAATATGTTGCTAACTATGCACGGCAACAACTGGGCATTGACTGTCAGGCACAGCAAGTGCTGATTTTGTCCGGTTCGCAACAAGGGATTGATCTGGTCTCCAAGCTGTTTATCGACCCCCACACCCCCATTATCACCGAGTCGCCCACTTATCTGGCGGCGTTGCAATGCTTTGAATTTTTTGGTGCAGATATCACGGGGATTCCGCTGTCGCCGACGGGTATCGACTTGCCACGCTTACAACAGGCATTACAACAACAGCCAGCCTTTACCTATTTAATCCCGACTTTCCAAAACCCTGCCGCCAGTTGTTACGATGCCGAACATCGGCAACAGGTGGTGCAGGCCTTACAAGCGGCGCGGGTGCCGTTGATTGAAGACGATCCCTATCGTGATTTGGTGTATGACGAAGTCGAAAGACGGCCCTTGTGTGCCCAGATGACCGCCGACGATAGCTGGGTGTATCTTGGGACATTCTCGAAAACCCTTGCCCCCGGCCTGCGGATTGGCTTTTTAATTGCCTCGCCCGACTTATTTCCACATTTGCTGCGCTTAAAACAAGCCGCCGACTTACACAGCAGCCGCCTTGGGCAATATTTGGTGTTGCAGGCGGTGAGTTCGGACAGCTATCAAAGCCATTTGCACACCCTACAACAACACTACCGGCAAAAACGTGATGTGATGCAACGCGCACTCCAAGCTGAGTTGTCAGACATCGCCGATTGGCAATGTCCTGCTGGTGGTTTGTTCTTTTGGCTGACGTTAAAAGAGCGTTTAGACACCCGCCTATTACTGCCCGATTGGTTGAAACAAGGCTTGGCCGTGATGCCGGGTGAGGCGTTTTATCCAGAAAACCAAGTCGAGCTTGGTCATCTGCGTTTGAACTTTAGCCACGCCAGCGAACAGGCGATTGAAATTGGGGTGGCGCGATTGGCTGCGGGGTTGAGAAAAGCATTAGATGACTAGCTGAACTAAACGAGAAAACGGCGGCTTGCTTTGCCAAATAAATAAGGGACGATTTTCGGATCGTCCCTTTCTTTTTGACAAGCTTGCCACGCCACATGTTTTGGTTCGGTTGATTACACTCGGCTCATCTGCTCTCAACCAAAGGAATGGATTGATGCCATCACCTAAAAGATAGTCCCGCTGCTGTTATCTGGTCTTATCAGTTGATATCCATTTTCTTTTGAGAGGCACCACCATGTTATTTGACCACACCGCCAATTTCAAAACCCGCCAATCCTATCAGGAGCCGTCTATGCACGCAAATAACCCTTTATCCGCCATCATTGATTCGGTTATGAAAGATCAACAGATTTCGGAAGAATCGAAAAACATTATTTTGCGTAATTTAACTCAGCTCAAAAACACCAAGGTGAATATTTTAATCACCGGTGCGACTGGTTGCGGTAAATCGTCCACGATTAACGCGCTATTTAATACCGAAGTGGCAAAAGTTGGGCAGGGGGTCGATCCTGAAACGATGGATATTACCCAATACGAGCTGGAAAACATCATTCTTTTTGACTCGCCCGGATTGGGTGATGGCAAAGAAGCTGACCGTCGCCATTCGAAAAACATCACTGATTTGTTGCTGAAACGCGAGGCTGACGGCAATTTGTTGATTGATTTGGTGTTGGTGATTCTCGATGGCAGCAGCCGTGATTTAGGCACGTCGTTTGAGCTCATTGAAAACGTGATTATTCCAAGCTTGGGCAGTGATACCAGTCGCTTATTGATTGCTATCAATCAGGCGGATATGGCGATGAAAGGACGGTTTTGGGATAAAGAAAACAACCAACCCGAACCACAAT
>NZ_JBSQVP010000063.1:0-12708 GCF_055136605.1 Aquaspirillum sp.
TTTCACGTGAAACATTCCCCGTTCCACGAACGAAAAACCAGTGACCAAGGCAATAAAAAAGCCCTATTGCGAAAGGCAAGAGGGCTGTATCGGGGGAAGAAATCTCAGCAGCTTGTGAACAAGCCAATATCAACAACGATGATTAACAGCAATCATCCAACTGCGACACTAAATCGGACAATACGTTTTCAACATCTAAGCGTTCTTCTTGCAAGTCCAGTAGATCATGTCTTGATTGTTCCAAAATATCTTTAATCGCGATTTCTTGAACTTCACGCAGATCGAAACAATGAATCAAATTTTCCAACGAATGAGTCATGGTTTGTAAAGTGGCTTCACCACGACGACGCTGTTGCGAGAGCTGTTGTTGCAACGATTCTGACGCAGCGAGCAAGGTAGCCCGCGTGTGGCGTAGTCGTTGCTGTTGTTGCAACATAGTTTGCATGGCATCTATGTTTTGTGCACACGTCGCCATCCCCTGAGCAATCTGTGAAATATCTTCGCGTAACCGTGCATAGCGCTCAGAATCCGAGGCTGGCATATCATGTACCAATACAGTTACATCATCAAAGTTAAACACCGCCCGTTGTTTAAATTCAAAAATATTACCCAAGGTACGCACATGATCGAGAATAGAACGCTCTAGAGGAGATACTTCATGCTCCGATGCCCGTGCTTGGGTAAAAAAGTGGGACCGCAGCTCGACAACGGCATTCACACCAAACTGATGAAGCGCTTGCAATCCATGTTGTATCAAGGCGTTGTAATCACGACAGAAGGCAATCTCACGGAAAAAAGCCAGTGTGATATTGGTTTCGCCAAGCGCACTTAGCGCCGAGAAAGAGGTTTGTTGCGCTTGTAATACATACTGCTCAATTTCTTGTCGTTCTTTCGCCAAGGTACTGAGGCGATTTAGCTTCAACCTTAGGTTAATCACATCGGCTGGCTTGATAAAGTAATCGTCTGCGCCCGCTTCATACGCCTCAACACGATCTGGCAAGCTATCGTGGGCAGATAACACCAAGATGGCCATTCCCACCAGTTGGGGCATTTCTCGTAGTTGCCGACACAGCTGGTAACCACTCATCCCCGGCAATTCAAGGTCTAACACGGCAATGTTCGGGACCAGCGTTTCATTTTCCAATTCACGCAGAGCAGTCTCAGCGTCAGGAAAAGTGAGAACTTGGTATTCTGCACCAAACAAGGTTCGTAACCATGCTTGTTGCAGTGGGTCATCATCAACATGCAACAACACATCCATGTTCAACCTCCATTGCCAGCTTAATTTATCCTTAGTTTATGATTTTAACAAATGATTGAACAAAATCAATACAAAAGCTGAACAAATGTAAAAATCAAAAAAACACCAAATATAAAAATACAATCCCGCAAAAAGCTTAGCCTCACAACAGCCAAAACTTGAGGGAGTTGGTGCTAAGATGATGATGCAATAATCATTTTTCCTCAGAGAGAGACCATGTTGAAAAAAACTTTACCTCTTTATTTCGCATTAATGCTTACAACACAGACCGCACTTGCAGCCAGTTTTGATTGTAGCCAAGCCCGTAATTGGACAGAGAAAGCGATTTGCTCAGACAAACAGCTTTCTGATTTAGATGAGCTTTTGCTGGCTTCTTATAAAAAAGCGGTTGCACACTCTGGCGATGCCGTGAAGTATCAACAACGAGAATGGCTGAAGTACACCCGCAACAGCTGCCAAGATATTGACTGTTTAAAAGCCGCTTACACGCAGCGGCTCAACGAGTTAAACCGGATCACTGCCAGCACAACAACCACAGCACCAGTCAGCCAAGGGATTTCAGGGGTTTACCAACGCTTTATCAAAAATAAGCCAGACCCAGACACAGCAGAAATTACGCTAAGAGAACTTAAAGGCGGCAAGGTGTACGTACAAGGTTCAGCGATTTGGCAGGGAGGACAAGCTGTGCACACCGGAGAATTGGATCATACCGTGTTGTTAAACGGTAACCGGCTTTATTATCAAGAAGGCGATCGCGATGCCTGTGCCTTAACTATTCACTTAATGCCACAAGGACTCAAGGTAACGGATGATAATATGCGTTGCGGCGGTTTAAATGTTTCATTTGATGGCAACTATCGAAAAATAAAATGAAATAGAAGCACAATCATTAAATGATAAATTCATAACACTGCCATCTAACCTTAACAAACACTCCCTATGCTGTCTCGTCAAATCTCGTTTCAGCCAGGGAGTTTCAAACATGCAATTCGTGCAATTGATTCATACCAGCGAAATCATCGCTCATGCCAGCGAAGCAGAAGAACTGGATATTCTGAGAAAAGCCAAAGAAAAACACTTAACCAAACGGGTTTCTGGCTTAATGTTTTATCACAACAAGCGTTGTGTCCAGTTATTGGAAGGCAAAGAAGATGATGTAATGGCCTCTTTTGAAGAAATGAAAAAAGATCCCAATCATCGTAATGTCACCTTAGCAGCAAAAAATAGCACTGATAAAGTGTCTCTCCCGACTTGGGCTGTAGCCTATTTTTCAAAGACGCTGCCGAAATCTGTTCAAAAAAACCATCCTTCGATCCTCAACCAAGAACAAGCACATGCCGTTCTTGCTTCTTTAGACCATGCCATTGGTCAGGTATTTCTCACCACTTTTGAGAAATATGCTATCGATCAACAAGAAATCTAATAAGCCATTACCCTTCTGGGGCCAATCCAATGAGTCTGCCCGAATTTATTTTGTTTGCTGTTGATGGCAGCGTCACTTCACGCATCATGCTGCAATCAATTTTTGCTGAAGAATATCAAGTTAGTTTATTTGACTCAGCAGAAAGCTGTCTTGCGCAATTAGCAACACAAGCACCGAGCATTATTTTAACTGAGGTAGAGTTACCCGGGATGAACGGGTTTGAGTTTTGCGAAAGTGTAAAAAGCCATCCCAATACACAAAATGTACCAGTCATTTTTATCTCTGGTCGCAATTGTTTGCAGGATCGTTTGCATGGCTATGATGCTGGTGGTGAAGATTTTATTTTTAAGCCTTATGCAATCGACGAAGTCAGACATCGAGTTGAAGGAGTGAGAAATACCTTCAATGAAGCCATGTTATTAAAACAACAGATGGCTGACTCAGAATTATTAAGCTCGTTATTGCTATCAAACATTGATGAATATGCAATTCTAATTCAAACAATACGCAACTTAACCGAAAATACCACACCACAACAATTTGCTGATACTTTGTTGACCATGTTGCGGCAGTTCGGTTTAGAAGGGGCGGTGCAACTTAGATTAGGGAATGAGGTATTATCCATTAGCGATCAAGGAAAAGAACGGCCACTTGAAGTTGCTGTATTAAATCATGTTCGTACTTTAGAACGAATTTTTCAATTTAAAAGACGCTGTGTGTTTAACTTTGAGCATTTAACTCTACTTATCAACAATATGCCAATTGAGGATGTGGATAAAACAGGACGATTGCGAGATCATTTAGCCATTGCAACAGAAATGGCAGACAGCCGTTTGCTAGCTTACTTATCCACAACACAAAATAGTTATACACAGGGACAGATTGTGGATATGTTGCAAGATATTCGGCAAACCATCGATGATTTTATCGAACATAGCCGGCGCGCTCGTGCACATAGCACACAAACCATGACAGAAATGCTTGATTCACTGATCACTTCTTTTGCGCCACTCGGGATGTCAAGTGACCTTGAAGAAGATATCGAAAACATGGTGAGAGAGAAAGCACAGGCGCTAATTGCATTACACGATAATCATGATGAAACTACAGCGACTTTAGAAGATCTCAAAAGCCGCCTTGAAACACTTTCTTATTCATCCACAACCTATCTCAAATAGCCTGTGGATAACTTCGATACCAATCTACAAATTGGATCAACCCTTCCTCTAGTGAAGTATTGGGCGAGAAGCCAACCGCCTGTTGTAATTTTTCAGTATCTGCATACGTTGTGAGTACATCACCTGCTTGCATAGGCAAATAAATCTTGTTAGCTGTTTTACCGAGCACCTTTTCTAAAGTGGTAATAAATGTTTCCAGTAAAACAGGTTGATGATTGCCGATGTTAAAAATTTCAAATGGCACTGACTTATCCACAGGTGGTTTATCTGCAGTAGCAATCACACCCGTCACAATATCATCAATATAGGTAAAATCGCGCCATAACTGCCCATTGTTAAATACCTTTATTTCTTTTCCTTGTTCAATCGCCTCCGTAAATAGCCATACCGCCATATCGGGTCGTCCCCACGGACCATAAACAGTAAAAAATCGTAATGCTGTAATCGTTAATTGATAAAGATGGCTATAACTATGAGCCATCACCTCATTTGCTTTTTTAGTTGCAGCATAATAGCTGATTGGTAAATCAGTGTGACTGTTTTCACTAAATGGCGTTTCTGTCTTGTTGCCATACACACTAGATGAGCTGGCCATCACTAAATGTTTTACTTTGAACTGACGGCATAGTTCTAAAATGTTCGCCGTCCCGACGAGGTTACTTTGTGTATAAGCCTGTGGATAACTAATTGAATAGCGCACACCAGCTTGTGCAGCAAGATGAATTACTTTATCAACAGAAAACTGAGTAAAAATTTCTTCTAATTTAATGTAGTCAGCAATATCACACTCAAAAAACAAGAAATTGGGAAATTTTTCTATTGTGGATAAACGATCTTTTTTCAACTGAGGTTGATAGTAGCTGTTCAAGTTATCCACACCGATCACAGTATTTCCTTGTTCGAGTAGCTTTAATGCTACCGCCCGTCCAATAAATCCAGCACATCCTGTTACTAAGTAAATCATTTTTTTTCCTTATTGAGTCTTTGCAATTCCATCAACTTGATATATTTGAATAAACTGTTTCCGCAACCGACTAAAATATGAATCAAACCAGGCAAGCCATCTAAAAAACCTCTTTTAATTAAATAGAACTTAATAAATCGAAATACAGCACTGCTTATTGCTGAATAACCAGAGACTTTTTTGCCTTTCTTAAATAAAATCTCTGCTTGTAAATCAGTATAACGATTTTGTTTTTCTAGATAATGACTGATTTTTTCTCCTGATTCATGCATGAGCTTGTGTTTTAGCTTAATTACTTTTCCACTGTGTTCAACAATTTCATGCACACTATCGTTACTCCAACGTGCCTGTTTTTTATTAAACAGTCTGATACACCAATCTGGATAACCTTCTCCATGACGTAAGAACTTACCCATAAAACGATTGCATCTTGGTAATGCAAAAACTGTGTTTGCTTGTGTTGGATTATCCAATGTTTTGAGTTCGTCTTGTAGTGACTGACTTAACCATTCGTCTGCATCAAGACATAACACCCAGTCATTGCTTGCTAGTGACACAGCAAGTTGTTTTTGTCTACCAAACCCTAACCAGTTGTGTTGGTGAACTTTTGCTCCGTATTGCTTAGCAATGTTGATGGTGTTGTCTGTGCTGCCTGAGTCAAGAACAATGATTTCTGTGAACTGTTGACATGACTGTAAACAGCTTTCAAGGGTCTGTGATGCATTGAGTGTGATGATGACAACGCTGATTTGCATGGGGATAAGTTCTTATTAAACAAATATTGAATATATAGTAGTAATGATGATGAAGGAACCCTTTTTCTGTGGATAACTTTGTTGAAATCTTTATTTATCAAAGGCTTATCATGTGGAAAACCTATGGATAACTCGGTGGATAACTTGTGGATAAAATGTGGATAAAATTTTCAATCCACAAAAAATCTGAGTTATCCACAAGTTATCCACAGCTTATCCACAGACTTATCCACAGATTGAGAGGCGTGTAACAACAAAAAACGGTAGATTTTTTGCTGTGGATAAGTCTATTTTTGTTTTTAAAATCAATAATTTGATTTGTTTTTATGGCTTGGTGCATACCTTGGACAGTTGCAAAATGGCCAAAACACCCTGTGGATAGTTTTTTCGTGTGGGGATTAGCTTCTTCTGTGGATAAGTTGTATGGGACTTGGTCCGGAGCCGTTTGCCGCTTAAAATCGCGCCCATGACAAAAATACTCTTGGTGCGCACGTCCTCGATGGGGGATTTGGTTCATACCCTACCTGCAGTGACCGATTTGGCGCGACACTTTCCACATTGGCGAATCGATTGGTTAGCAGAAGAAGCTTTTGCAGAGATTGCACGTCTTCATCCGGCTGTGGATAAAGTGTGGGCCTGTGCTGTTCGACGCTGGCGTAAGCGTTTGTATATGCCTGCTGTATGGCAAGAAATAAGCCACCTGCGGCAGCAACTGGCCACAGAGCATTACCAAGTGGTGGTCGATGCTCAAGGGCTGCTGAAAAGCGCTGTATTAGGCCGCTGGGCAGCCGGTGATGTGATGGTTGGGTTTGACCGCAACAGCATTCGCGAGCCGGTGGCGAGTTATTTTTATCAAAAGGGTTACCCTGTTAGCCGTGGTTTGGGTGCGGTACTGCGTAATCGTATGTTGTTGGCTCGTGCGTTTGGCTATCAAATCGACGAAAACAAGGTAGATTTTGGTTTGGCGGCGTTGCAGCTCCCTTCGGTTCCCGAGTTATCCACAACCCCATATTGTGTTGCGCTCACTGCCACGTCTCGTCCAAGCAAGGAATGGCCTGAGACACATTGGCTGACTTTAGCTGAGTCGTTATATCGCCAATATGGTTGGCGTTGTGTTTTGCCGTGGGGTAACGAGAAGGAGCGTGAGCGAGCTGAGCGTCTTGCTCAGCAGATGCCAGCCGCTTTCGTGCCGCCGCGCCTTTCGCTCACTGAGGCGGCGGCATTGTTGTCTCATGCTGTGTGTGTGGTTGGGGTCGATACCGGCTTGAGTCATCTTGCTAATGCGTTAGATAAGCCGTTGGTGGCGCTTTATACCGATACCGATCCTGCTAAAACGGGG
Organism: Aquaspirillum sp.; assembly: GCF_055136605.1. NCBI lineage: Bacteria > Pseudomonadati > Pseudomonadota > Betaproteobacteria > Neisseriales > Aquaspirillaceae > Aquaspirillum > Aquaspirillum sp. The sequence continues at coordinate 6,921 of NZ_JBSQVP010000063.1, forward strand.
GTGATTCCATCGTTACGGGCCCGTAATTTGGGTGGGGTAGGGCAACTGCCAACACCCCATGAAGTGCTTGCTGTGGTGAATGAGGTGATGTGTTAATGGCCTTTCGCTATCTATACAGCCTGTTGTGGTACCTTCTAGCGCCCGTGGTGGCGTTTTATTTGGTCAGACGTAGCAAGCGCCAACCTGCCTACCGTTTGCACTGGCACGAGCGCTTTATGGGCCAAATGCCAACCATGCCCTCGCCACCGATTTGGTTACATGCGGTGTCGGTGGGGGAAACCCGTGCGGCGATTCCGCTGGTGAAAGCTTTGCAAGACCATTTTCCCCAGTTGCCAATTTTGATTACGCAAATGACACCGACTGGCCGTGACACGGCCCGTCAGCTTTTTGCCAATATGGGATGTCGTGGACAACACATTGCTTTTGCTTATCTGCCCTATGACATGCCCCACGCCGTACAACGTTTTTTGTCCGAGGTAAAACCACGGGTTGGTGTGTTGATGGAAACGGAGGTATGGCCGAATCTAATTCACGCGGCTCATAAACGGCATATCCCGCTGTTTTTGGTGAATGCACGACTGTCAGAGCGGTCTGCTCGCGGCTATCGCCGTATCCGACCTCTGATTGCTCCCGCCTTACGTCAGCTCACCCAAATTGCTGCGCAAACTCAAGCGGATGCTGATCGGTTCACGGCATTGGCCTCTTCCTGTTCGGTTACGGTAGTGGGTAACACCAAGTTTGATGTAAGGCCGACATGGGATAGTTTGGATCTTGCAGCACAATTTCGGTTGTGGTGTGGGGAACGGTCTGTGTTGGTGGCAGCGAGTACGCGCGAAGGTGAGGAGGCGTTGTTGTTGGACGCTTTTCCCGCTGATTTTCCTGCTCTACTAGTGATTGTGCCACGGCATCCTGAGCGTTTTGCCGATGTGGCAAAACTGTTAGAAGCACGGCATATCCCATTTCAACGCCGTAGCGAAAAACAGCCGCTTCGCCCTGAAACGCGGGTGTGGTTGGGTGATTCGATGGGGGAGCTATTCGCCTATTACCGCATTGCTGACGTGGCCTTTATTGGCGGTAGCTTGTTGCCCTTGGGTGGGCAAAATTTGATTGAGGCGGCGTGTTTGGGTGTCCCCATTGTGATGGGGCCATCCGATTTTAATTTTTCACAGGTGACGGCTTTAGCTGCTCAAGCAGGTGCCTTGCAACGTGTTGACACCCCTGCCGAGGTGTTTGAAGCGGCGGCCGCGATTTTGCATCATCCTACGTTGATGAAGGCGATGGGCGCTGCTGGCTTAGCCTTTGCCGCAGCACATCAAGGTGCGACCGAGCGCATTCTCAATGTGCTGTTAACCACTTTAGCCAATCAAGACAGTGATTCGTTGTCTGTAGTGAGTTCGTCCGTCGCGTCTGGCCATGCCCAGAATAAACGGTCGGGGACGTGATAGCCCATGCCTGGTCGATAGCCGGCAGCAAGGGTTTGCCAGACAAAACGTTGGGCTTCGATGGCGGCTTGTGCCATCGGTTGGCCGGCAGCCGTAAAGGCCGCAATAGCTGCGGAAAGGGTGTCGCCAGCCCCGCGATAATCGAAGGGTAACCGCTGCCACGGATTGCGGCTGACACAGCGTGCGCCTTGGTAGAGATGGTGCAAAATTTCTTGCGGTTGTTGTGGGTTGGCGATGCCGGTAATTAATACCCCGCCTAGGCCTGTTTCTGCTAATCGACGAGCACAAGCATCTGGTTCTGGGTCTTCGTCTATTTCAGGATCGCTGCTGGAGAGCCAACGTGCTTCAAGGGGGTTACACACCAACAAATGGGTATGTGGTAACAAGACATCGCGGATTACCTCGGCCAATTCTTCAGTGGCAAGATCACCACCATGACCCAGTGCTGGATCAAGAACAAGCGGGGTATCGGGATAATCTGCTGCAATTTCAGCCAGTGCCATCGCAGTTTCAATGCTACCAACATGTCCGATTTTGAAGGCACTGACGCTCATGTCCTCTAGCAAGTAGCGTGCTTGTTCAATAACCCATTCTGTTTCAACTGGGTGAAACTCCACTTGTCCCCGCGTATCGGCCACGCTGATGCCTGTGATGACTGATAGGGGATGACAGCCGAGGCTAGCAAAGGTTTGAACATCTGCCTGAATGCCACTGCAACCAGAGGGATCGGCAAACGAAATAGATAGCGTAATAGGAAGAGAAGAGGTCATGGCAACAGACAAAATGGGCGAAAGACAGTGTTTTGCATATTAGCATGCTCTGTTGTCTGGCTGAGTCCTTGATCGGCTGTTGAAGCCACGTGGCACAATACTGTTTTTGTTGAAAAGGGTTGGTTATGCGTATTGCGACATGGAACGTCAATTCGCTCAAAGTGCGTTTGCCACAGGTATTGAATTGGTTAGAACAACAACAACCCGACGTTCTTGCTTTGCAAGAACTGAAACTAGATCAACCGGCTTTTCCTCTGTCAGAGATCACTGCAGCGGGGTATCACGCGGTGTGGGCGGGACAAAAGACGTATAACGGGGTGGCGCTTCTTAGCAAATTGCCTTGTGAAAACGTGGTAGCTGATATTCCCGATTATGTTGATCCACAACGGCGGGTGATTGCGGCGACCATTGATGGGATACGGGTGGTGAACGTGTATTGTGTCAATGGTGAATCGCTGGATTCGGCCAAATATCACTACAAATTGCACTGGTTTAGCCAATTATCACGTTATATCGCAGCAGAATTACACACTTATCCACAGTTAGTGTTACTGGGTGATTTTAATATCGCACCGGATGAGCGCGATGTTTACGATGTAGAAAAATGGCGTGACTGTGTGTTGTGTTCACCGGCAGAGCGTGCTGCATTTCAACAACTGTTAGCGCTTGGTTTACACGACGGTTTTCGCTTGTTTCAGGCCGAGGCCGGACATTATTCGTGGTGGGATTATCGTGCGGCGATGTTTCGGCGCAATTTGGGTTTGCGTATTGACCATATTTTACTGTCTGATGCCTTACGGCCCTATGCGCTGGGGTGTGAGATTGACCGACAACCGCGAAAAAATGAGCGTCCTTCCGATCACACACCGGTGATCCTCCACCTCAATAGAACTTCCTAAGAACATAACAAAGAAAGAGCGATATAGCATGGCAGAAGCGTTGCGTTTGTGTGTGATTCCCGGTGATGGGATTGGTCAAGAAGTGGTGCCTGCGGCAGTGCAAGTATTACGGCAAGTCTTACCGCAAGTGGAATGTGTCGAAGCAGAAGCGGGGTGGGGATGTTTTCAAAAGGTAGGGAAGGCCTTGCCAATTCAAACCATTGAGACCGCCACGCAATGCGGGGCTGTGTTATTTGGCGCCGTCAGCTCGCCTGCTCGTAAGGTGGAGGGATATCGTTCACCGATTGTGGAATTGCGCCGTCGTTTAGACTGTTATGCCAATTTACGTCCAACCGTTTCGCCTCCGCTGCCTGGGGCTCGGTCGGGGGTGAATTTATTGGTGATTCGCGAAAATACGGAAGATATTTACATCGGTGAAGAGGAAAGTGACGGTGAAGTTGCTACTGCCATGCGGCGGATCACGCGCTTGGCCAGTCGTCGAGTCGGTGAGGTGGCTTGTCGGCTCTCACGAGGGAAACTGACCATTGTGCATAAGGCCAATATTTTGCCGTTAACTGATGGTTTGTTCCGTGACAGTGTGCGCGAAGTGGCTGAAGCACAATTTCCACGTTTAGAACTGGAAGAGCGGCTGGTCGATGCGGCAGCGTATGAGCTAGCACGCTATCCCGAGCGTTTTGATACCTTGGTCGCACCGAATTTGTATGGGGATATTTTGTCTGATCTGGCTGCTGCATGGGGCGGTGGTTTGGGGATGGCTCCGTCGTTAAATTTGGGCGAATCTGCTGCGATTGCCGAACCTGTCCATGGTTCGGCTCCAGATATTGCTGGCAAAGGACAGGCCAATCCAGTGGCTGCGATGTTGTCGTTAGCGTTGTTGGCGCGGAGTTGGTGGAATCAACCTCATGCTGCGGATGCGATTGAACAAGCGGTTGCTGCGACTTTGGCGGCAGGGGTGGGAACGGCCGATTTGAATTTACCGACTCGCTGCTCCACCCAAGCTTTTACCTACGCTGTTTTGGCCCGTTTGGCTTAATCTACAGCGACGTCCCCACGGCACTGGCGGGGTTGCGTATCCCCCGCACGGCCACAAGGGGTTGCGGTATGGAGATCAGGGTGTGGGGTGCCGTGACGGTCTTGGCGGGCTAACCAAGTGTGCCAGCGTGTCATGCCTTGCTGGTTGATATTCACCTGCAACACCCAACCCTGACGCGTTTCTGCCGGTTCGGGTGGGTCAAAGCCATCAAAGACAAAGTTACCGAGGCTATACACAATCAATTTTCCTCGGTAATACTCTGTGCCTTGGGTAACATGCGGGTGTCCTCCAATCACCACACTTGCTCCTTCATCAATCATGCGTTGTGCTAGTTGTCGTTGACGTGCTGTTGGCTGCAATTCACGTTCCCAACCCCAGTGCATGTAAGGAATGATCACATCTGCACCGGCAGCTTTTGCGGCGCGGATATCCATGATGACTTGCTCATCTTCACTCCATGCAATCCCCGGCCAATTTGCACCGGCTTCAAAAGAACGTGGCTTAAATTCGTTATAACCGAGCACAGCAATTTTGATGCCCTGACGTTCTATCCAGAGTGGTCGATGGGCGGCATTGAGATGATGTCCGCCGCCAAAATAGGCAATTTTATTGTGGTCTAGATGCTGTAAGGTTTCGACAAAGGCCGTTTTGCCATAATCACCTGAGTGGTTATTAGCGACACTGACTGCATCAAAATGCCGTTTTAAGACAGGCAATACCCGTGGATGGGCACGAAAGGCAAAAATTTTGTTCTCTAAGGCTTTGCCGCTGGTTGCCACCGGTGTTTCAAGATTGCCAATTCGATAATCAGCTTGTGCCAAGTAAGGGGCAAAAAATTGAAACGGATCTTTGCCTTTGGCAATCGTTCGGCCAGGCCCTTCAGCCAACATGATATCGCCGGCAAAGATCAGTTTGAGTTCGGCTGCTGCGACGTTGGCACAGCTCAGGGCAAGTACACTGCTGAGGAAAAAAGTCTTCATTTTCTGTCTAACTCACACCAATATTCCAACTCACCATCACGAATCGGCTCATACACTCGTTGTTTGCCGGTAAAACCATATCCCTTGGTTGATGTTGCGGGTAGGGGATAGGGATAGCTGACTTGTTGAATGAGCACCTGTCCCTGTTCTTGATCGGCATAGGTGTAAATCTTGATATGAGCGAGATCACTCGGCTCGGTTTGCCAGACCACCCGAAAGGTAAAGTACGAGCCAATTTGAATCGGCGCAATGTCATAGGGTTGTTTGGTTGGTTGAACAAGGTGGGTTTTGCTTTCTCCACCGTAGGTGTAGTGGCAAGCGATATATGGGCTGGCAGAGGCTAACAGCGGCAGCCAACAAACGACGCCATAGAGAATGGATTTGATCATATTGGACATCAGGCAGCAAAAAACCAGATTATGACAAGCCAAAAACCACTATGGCGTAATTTTTCATGAACTACTCCCGCTGACCGGCTAGCGCCGGTACAGCGTGAGTTTCGTGGCTCAGCACGGCGAAACGCCACCGCTCCCCACCTCGGCCAGTTCCTGACCGGAGGCGCTACCTGTCAGCGCCCAATTCAACATCACTCGCGCCGCATTTTCGTCGCGGCTGCATTCAGCCCCGCAACTACAACGATGAATGCGCTCCGCGAGCGTTTTTT
>NZ_JBSQVP010000064.1:0-11738 GCF_055136605.1 Aquaspirillum sp.
TCATTTGCTCTAGGGATTGCAAAACAGTCATTACCGGTGTGTGTGTCAGCTGTGCCATGATGTGTTGCTCCTGCCAGTGTTCAAACAGATCGACCCAATAAGGGTAATCGGCGGTTGATCATAGCGGATGCTGTTAATCAAATCAGACAGTAATTCGGGTGATTGGGCAAAGAGACGTTTGAAGATGTAATCGTTCTTTGGGTCGAGCAACGGCAGCATGATGGGAGTGGGGCTGAGGGTAACAGCTGATTGTAGCTTGTGGACAATAAGCCGAATACACCGAACCGCCCTTGATTGGGTGGGGTGGTTTTGTTTGTGATTTGGGTGCTGTAGCCTTTGGCTATGGGTGACTGATCTAGAAATCCCCGCCCACTGTGGCAAAATACAGCACTCTCCCAAACCAACGATCCCCATGAAAATAGCGTTTTACATTGTTGGGTTAGCTGTATTTGCCCTACTCGTTCCCTTCTTCCTGCCCAGCACACCACCGGCCAGTACCGATCACCCCAACCAAAATCTACCGTGGCAAATCACCGTTGACGCCCAAGGCCACAGTACCGTATTCGGCCTAACACCAAGCCGCAGCACTCTGGCGGATGTCCGACAACAGCTCGGGGAGGATATGGAAATAGCGATTGTGGCTGCACCGGGCGAAGTGGGAGAGGTCGAAGCCTATTACAGCCAAGTCTCACTTGGTTTTGTCATGGGACGGGTGATTTTCACCCTCGATGCCACTCCAGCAACCATCACCGCAATGCGTGACCGTGCCTTAAAAGCGGAGCATATGGAAAGCAGTACCAAAAAAATCAGCCTGCATCCTGATGATCTTGCCAAAGCCAACGCACTCCCCATTCGCGCCATTGGTTTGATACCCAGCGCAAATTTAGATGAGGCAACGGTATTGCAGCGTTTTGGTGCGCCGAAAGAACGGATTACGGTTGGGGAAACTTTGACGCACTTTCTGTACCCAAATTTAGGGTTGGATGTTGTGCTCGACACCAAAGGCAAAGAGGTGTTGCAGTATGTTGCCCCCAAAGATTTTGAAACGCGCATCCGCGCGCCACTGTTGGCGACGCAAGCCAAACCGCAACCATAAAAAAAGCCAGCGATCCCTCGCTGGCTTTTTGCCTTGCGGCTTAGTCCTCACCCAAGGCTGCTAACAATTCCGCCTGATGTTCGGCGATAAGGGCGTGGGTCAGTTCGTCTAAATCACCATCCATCAAACTATCCAACTTATACAAGGTCAGGTTGATGCGGTGGTCTGTCATGCGGCCTTGAGGGTAGTTATACGTCCGAATGCGCTCGGAACGATCTCCCGATCCAATCAAGCTCTTGCGCTCGGCGGCTTCTTTGGCTTGTTGTTCACGGCGTTGAATGTCGTTAATCCGCGAAGCCAACACCGCCATTGCACGGGCTTTATTTTTGTGTTGCGAACGGTCGTCTTGGCATTCCACTACAATCCCTGTTGGCAAGTGGGTGATCCGCACGGCAGAGTCGGTTTTGTTGATATGTTGTCCACCGGCACCACTGGCACGGAAGGTATCAATGCGCAAGTCGGCAGGGTTGAGATTCACCGCTTCGAGTTCGTCGGCTTCTGGCATCACCGCCACTGTGCAGGCAGAGGTGTGAATACGGCCTTGAGTTTCTGTCGCTGGTACCCGCTGTACGCGATGACCACCGCTTTCAAACTTCAACCGCGAATAAGCGCCATACCCTTCAATGCGGGCAATAATTTCTTTAAATCCACCCAAATCCGATTCTGACGCCGACACAATCTCGACTTGCCACCGCTGCCGTTCGGCGTAGCGTGAATACATCCGGAAAAGGTCTGCAGCAAACAATGCCGCCTCATCGCCACCGGTGCCTGCGCGAATTTCCAAGAAGATATTTTTTTCATCATTGGGATCGCGTGGCAATAAAGCCTTTTGCAATTCAAGGTCGAGGGCTTCGATACGAGCTTGGGCGGCGTCGATTTCATCGCGGGCAAATTCCCGCATTTCAGGATCATTCAACCAGTCTTGTGCCGCAGTTAAATCGGCTTGGGCTTGCTTCCATTGGCGGTGGGTTTCCACCAGTGGGGTCAACTCGGCATGTTCACGAGTTAATTTGCGAAAACTGTCCATATCCGCTGTGGCGGCTTGCTCACTTAATAAGCAAGTGACTTCTTCTAAACGGTCGGCAAGTTGGTCCAGTTTTTGGGCAATAGAGGGTTTCATAAAATCGTTTAATCCGGATGAAGATCGTACAAACGCGAAATCAGACTGAGCATCTGTTCACGCGATTCGCCGCGTGCTTGGTTGAGGGCGGCAGTAGGAGGGTGGAGCAGTTTATTGGTCAGTTGTTGCGAAAAGGCTTCGAGCACAGCACGAGGATCTTCGCCACGGGCGAGGCGTTTTTCTGCGGCAGCGATGGCATGACGGCGCACCCGCTCGCCATGATCGCGCAAAGCCCGCACCACCGGCACCACTTCGCGCGCGGCCAGCCAATCTAAAAAAGCATGGGTATGTTCAACAATAATGGCTTCGGCTTGTTCTGCTGCTTGGCGGCGAGCATCGCGCCCTGCTTCGACAATCGAGGCCAAATCATCGACGGTGTATAAAAAAACATCGTCCAATTCGGCGACTTCGGCCTCGATATCGCGTGGCACCGCAAGATCTAACATAAAAATCGGTTTGTGACGGCGCACGCGCAACGCCCGTTCCACCATGCCCTTGCCCAAAATCGGGAGCTGGCTGGCGGTAGAAGTCACCACCACATCATATTGCGGCAGATGTTCGGGTAGATCGGACAAGGCAATGGCACTGCCCCCAAAGCGTTCGGCTAAGGCCAAGCCGCGTGCGACAGTGCGGTTTGCGACACACAAGGCCGCAGGGTGTTGTGCGGCATAATGCGTTGCCACCAATTCAATCATCTCACCAGCACCGATAAACAGGACTTTGACTTCTTGAATCGAGGGGAAAATCTGCTCGGCTAACCGCACTGCTGCCGCCGCCATCGATACCGAACTGGCACCTACCGCGGTTTGGCTGCGCACGGTTTTTGCGACCGAGAACGCATTTTGGAACAGATGATTGAGCAAAGTCCCGAGTGTGCCGGTGTTCTCTGCCATTCGCACTGCATCTTTTAGCTGACCTAGGATTTGCGTTTCGCCCAATACCATCGAGTCCAAACCACAGGCAACACGGTAGGCATGGCGCGCGCCAGCTTCGGCATCGAGCAGATAGAGATAAGGTTCGATTTCACTGCGCGGTAACTGATGATAATGCGCCAGCCAATTGAGGGCAGCGTCGATATCACGGCTATTGCAATAGATTTCGGTGCGATTGCAGGTAGAGAGAATGACCGCTTCTGTCGCTGTGTGCGTCGCGATCAAGCTTTCGAGGGCGTCCGGCACCGTGTCAGCAGGAAAAGCCAATTTTTCTCGCACCACTAAGGGCGCGGTTTGGTGATTAAGCCCAAGGGCAAGCAGATGCATGGAAGAGACAGCGCCAAAAAAAGGGAGCTATTTTAACTGGGATTGGCAGGCCATGAGCCTGCCGACGCGATGTGTTTAGGGCGACACCATACCCGTTTTTGGGTCGAGGTATTCAAATAATGTGTGGACTTTTAATACCCCTGCGGTTTCGCTGGCAATGCGGGCAGCGGTATTGCCTTCGGTTGGCGTGACCAATCCCAATAAAAACACTTCACCCCGTTCTGAGATCACTTTGACGTGATTCGGTGCAAATTCACGGTTTTCTAACATCCGTGTTTTGACTTTGGTGGTCAATGAGGTGTCATTGAGCCGATTGCCAAGGGTGGAAGGCGGCGCAATCACCAATTCGTTAAACACACGGCGAACGTTTGGCATCCCACGGGCAATCAGTTCAATCCGTGTTTTACTGGCCGCATCGGGTGCTTCACCAGTGAGCAAGACAGCACGGTTGAAACTGGTGACGTTGACATGGGCGTCCGGTTGTTCGGCACCAATTTGCTGGCCAATTTTTACTTCGAGTGTTTGATCATCGACATACGCACCGGAAGAACGACGATCTGATCCGACTAATAAAGCACTGCCAGCGGCTCCCCCAGCAATCAAGGGAACACAGCCGTGAAGAAAAGGGCTCAGGGTGGCAACGGTAGCGAGTACCACAATCGAACGCTGTATTGTCATCGTTTATTCCGCTCCTAACAGCATATAGTCAATGCAATCACACAAGGCATGAATCAACAAGATATGGACTTCTTGAATACGGGCAGTGCGTTGTGCCGGTACGCATAAATTGACGTCATCACCCTGCAGCAAATGTTGGATTTTGCCACCATCGCGACCTGTCAAAGCAATAACGGTCATTTGTCTTTCGTGGGCAGCATGAATTGCCTCAATCACATTGGCCGAATTGCCGCTGGTGGAAATGGCTAATAACACATCACCGCTTTGCCCAAGGGCACTGACTTGTTTAGAGAATACCAAGTCGAAATTATAGTCATTGCCAATGGCGGTGAGGGCGGAGGTATCGGTAGATAGCGACAAGGCGGCCAATCCGGGGCGTTCTTGTTCAAAACGGCCCACCATTTCTGCCGCAAAATGTTGAGCATCGGCAGCCGACCCCCCATTACCGCAGGCCAAAATTTTGCCTTCATTCATTAAACAAGCCAGCATCCGTTCTGCGGCGATGGCAACCTGTGGGGCTAAAATATCCATCGCCAATTGTTTCACGGCGATGCTTTCTACAAAGTGGGTTTGTACCCGTTCTGTCAGTTCCATATCTGTCCTACAGTCAAAAATGCGGCTATCTGCTGTTAAAAGAAAATATTTTGCAGCCAAATGGGGGCTTGTTGCCCTTGTATCAACACAGCATCAAAACGACAAGCGGGTGTGTGTGATAAGCGCTGTAAATAATATTGCGCGGTAAGCAAAAGTTTACGTTGTTTTGCCGGTGTGATGCTGGCCATTGCGCCACCATAACGCGCACTGCGCCGATAGCGCACCTCGACAAATACCAGCGTTTGATGATGCTGCATGATAAGGTCGATTTCCCCAAGCCGACAGCGCCAATTGCGAGCAATCAGCACCAAGCCTGCCGCTTGGAGATAAGCCAAGGCCAGATCTTCTGCCTCATTCCCGCGTTGTTGTGGTGTCGGTTGTGCTGTCATCACTTTGCGCGGGCGGTGTGGTGGCGGTTAAGGTGTGCAAGGGCAAAGTACGCTGTAACTGTTGTTCACTGTTCAGTTGTAACTCGCCGGTGACACCAGCAAAGGCTGGGTGTAGCGGTTGGCCTTGTGCCAGTCGCAATGCCACCCGCCATGCGTCGATGCCCAGCGCGTATAACCGCTCTGTGCCATAGGTCAGATGCTCTTTGGGGCGTGGATAGCGTTGCACCACTGGCAAATCGGGCTGGGTAAGCCACGGCATATCAACCACTTGGATGCCTGCAAAATGGCTTGGCCGTTGGTTGTCGTGTAGCTGTGAAGTGGCATAACGCGAGCTGCCTTCGCCGAGGGTGGGAAGTTCTAACGCGGTTTGTTTATCTACCGCTAACACCACGCTGTCGTAGTCGCTCGGTGTTTGAGTCAGCGGCAAGGCAGACAGGGTGACACGCTGTGCCCGTTGCTTTTGCCATGCTTGACTGAAGGCTTGGGCGCTGCGTTGACCGAGTGGGCTGCCATCGCGCACCACCAGCGGTTTTTGTTTCCCTTGTTTGATGAGATGAAATACCAACGCTTGTGCTTCACCCTCCACCGCTAAATTCAGCGAATATAAGGTGCGCGGCAGGGCTTTTCCCTCGATGGTGTTCAGGGCAAGCGTTGGAATGGGGATGGATTGTTTCAACAATTGTTGAATATGAGGCCGTGCCAATGGGCCAATCACCACCTTGGCACCGTCTTGTAGGGCGCGTTGATATTGCGCCACAACATTATGTTCGTCGGTGTCGTAGCGTATCCACTGTGCGCTGCCATCACGTTCTGCTGCCGCTTGAATGCCATCCAAAATCACTTTTGCTGCTTCGGCCAACGGGCTGGCTTGGACGGGCAATAAAATAGCAATTTTAGGCTGGCTCAAATCGGGCTCTGGCAGGGTGACTGCTTTGTGATGAGCCATCGGCAGGCTGGTGGCAGTGATCGGCAGCAGCGGTGCTGCATTCAGTTTGGTGATATAGTCTGCCGCCGCACGGGGCTGTGCTAGTGCCCCTGTGTGCCATCCTAAACCTAGGGCCAGCCCAATGAGGCTGATGATTGGAGCTCGTCTGTGCATTCGCCGCTCTTTCAATTATTTACTGACGCGCAAGCATCGCTGCAAGGCAGCACATTATATGTGGTGGCCACCCCAATTGGGAATTTGACTGATATTGGCGTTCGCGCTTTGGCGGTTTTGGCTGCGGCGGATGTGGTCTGTGCCGAAGATACCCGCGTGACGGGGCAGTTGTTGCGGGCGTATGGGATTCATGTGCCCAGCTTAATCAGTGTGCGTGAACATAATGAACGCGAACAATGCCAACGCATTCTGCAATGGCTACAGGAGGGAAAAAAGGTCGTATTGGTGTCGGATGCTGGCACGCCGGCTATTTCCGACCCCGGTGCCAGAGTGGTCCAAAGTTGCCATGAAGCCGGTCTAACCGTCTGTCCGATTCCGGGCCCCTCGGCATTGACGACGGCGGTGGCTGGCGCAGGGTTACAGGCGGCTCAGGTATTGTTTTACGGTTTTCTGCCACCTAAAACGGTGGCACGACAAAAGCTGTTGCAAGGCTGGCAGCAAGTTGATTATGCCGTGGTGTTGTACGAAGCACCGCATCGGATTGTCGATTGTTTGCAAGATATTGTGACGGTGTTGGGTGAACAACGGCTGTTGGTGTTGGGGCGAGAGTTGACCAAAACCTTCGAAACCTTGCGCCGTTTACCTGCGGCAGAACTGTTAGCGTGGGTGCAAGCCGACAGCAACCAACAGCGGGGAGAATGTGTGCTGATCATTGAACAAGCCCCGCCCCGCGCTCAGGCTGAGGATGGGCTGACGGTTGAACAGCAACAGCTATTACAAACCTTGTTGCGTGCCGTACCGACCAAACAAGCTGCACAATTGGCAACAGAACTGACCGGTGTAAAACGCAAACTGTTTTACGACTATGCGCTGCAGTTGAAAGCGCAAGATGATGTTGAGTGATGATTTAATCCTGATGAATTAAAGACTGTGTTGTGATGAGCCTTGCCCTAGAACGAATTACTACCCAATACATCGAAGCCGAAGACCGCATTCGGTTGTCTGGTTCAACCCGTGATGGCCATAGCCAAGTATTGTGGTTAACCCAGCGCCTGTTATCACGGTTGTTGCCACGCCTATTAGATGCCCTGCAACCGAGTGCCCCTGCCACGCGCTTAGCCAGTCAACCACCCCAAGATGAATGGCAAAGCTGGTTGCAAGCGGCGGCACGCGACAGCCTCCAACAACAGGCACCCGTCCCCACCGATAATGCACAGGCTGTATGGCTGGTTCATGCCATCAATTTGTCGTTATCGAGCGAGGCGGTGCGGGTGGCTTTTTGTGATGAAACGGGGCAAGAGCGTGCTGAATTGACGATGAATCCAACGGTGTTGCGGCAGTGGTTGTCGATTGTGTATGAAGGTTGGCGCAAGGCAGAATGGCCAGCCACATTGTGGCCAGCGTGGATTCGCCCTGATGTCAGTCCAGCGGTGGATAAATCGTTATGGCACTAGGTCGTTTTCAGGCATTTAAACGTCTAGGCAAGGATGGGAACCGAACCGCCGTGAATGGCTGTTTTGTTATAGGGTGTTGTTCGTATACCGCTTCATTCGTTTGGTAGGGACAAGGCTAGTGCTTACCCTACCTGACTTTAATAATGATGGGTTAGTCACGATTGTGTGGATGAAGCATGAACGCGACTTTGGAACCTGTTTCGTGAGCGAAAAACCCCTTATCGTTCACAAGAAGAGAAAATTCCGGTGGACTTGCGGGCGTACGTCCACGTTCGGCGATTTTGTCCAAGAACATTTGGAGGTTCTCGCGCACATGATCTTCCAACGAGCGAACTATCCTCCTGTACTTGTCGGATTGCATGGTAGCCCTTACCGAAGTGCCTGCCGTTGAATACCCACCGCCCATCGGTGCGTAGACAACGCCAGGCTCGACCTCCACCATTGTTTGGACGCCCGCTTTGCGTAGCTTTGCGATATCTTGATTTGAAACCGAACGCGCGAGGCCATGCACCCCATTTAGCTTGAAGTCTGCAATCGCGGCGGGCCAGTTTCGATGCAGGATTTTGATTAGCTCCTGTTCAGTCCATGCGCCGTGGGGAAATACATTAATGCAATAGACATCGTCAGGCATCACGAAAGCAAAGAGCAACGGCCCTGTACGATCAATAAAGCCAGAAGCTTCAACCGTTTGACCAAGATGGAAGTGATGAATGCCCCAGTCATTCAGCAAGGGATCGTCGTAGTTGACGTCAAGAAGTGACTTGCTGAGGTGAGGCGTTAAGTCGTCACCAGCGGTCAGCTTTGCTTTGAGGGATTGATATCCATTGCTATGGTTGGCTGGGCATTGGAATTCGGATGATTCGTGGACATTTCGAGGGCGCGCCTGAAGCCTGCGGCGCCGCACGTTGAAAAATTTGTATGAAATGGAATCGATTGGTTCCGACGAGGCGACCTGATACCCCTGATCGGCTATGTCAGCAAGCATGTAAGCCTTCCAGTCGGCAGAGAAGTCAATAGTTAAGGTCATGGCAGAGTTGATCGTGGTTAACGTGAAATACACACATTTACAGTTGTATATTTGGTTCATGTGTGTGCATAACACAAAATGCTAAGAGCCTAGTAGGGTGGGCACTGCTTTGTGCCCGCCACCTCATTCGCTAGACTGAATCTGCTTTACACAACACCGAACCGCCTCGCCCTTCATTGGGTGGGGCGTTTTTTTGGGATGTGATTGGTCATGGGTTTAGTGGGCAAAAACTCTGTTTACCCTACCAATCTAACCCTCGAAAATATCCTCTAACCGCTGCGCCTGCGTTAACGACACTCCCCATTGCTGCAACTGCTCCGGCGTCGCTGCCCGTAACCGCGACAACACCCAATCTGGCAACGGCTGACCAAACCGCGCCTCGATCAACGTTCGGAGGAGGGTTTGCATGGCCTGTATGCCTTTTTCCAGACCTTTCTGCATGCCTTGTTGAAGGCCTTGTTGAAGGCCTTTCTCCATGCCTTTTTGCATACCTTCTTCTAAACCCTCTTCCCGAGCAGTGATGATGTCGGTGTTGTAATCCCACACTGCCCGTTCTCGCGCCAATGCCCGTAACCGTTCTTCCTTGGTTTGGCTGAGAGTTTCTAAAGAGCGTAGTGCAGTCACCACTGGGGTATGTGTCAGCTGTGCCATGATGTGTTGCTCCTGCCAGTGTTCAAACAGATCGACCCAATTCTTTAATGCCGTTGGGGCCAGTTGTATGAAAGCTAGCGCAAGGCAGAATGGCTAGCCACATTGTGGCCGGCCTGATGTCAGCCCAGCAGTGTTGTCTATACCTTAGGTTTCAACTAAGCGCAGGGCGTGTTGTTGTAGATGCTCAAAAAACGCATCGCGAGGCAGAGGACGGCTAAATAAGTAGCCTTGGCCAATATCACACGCCAGCTGATTTAATACCTCCAAATCACTCTGATGTTCGATACCTTCGGCGACGACTGTTAGACCGAGCTCACGACCCAACGCCAAAATCGAACGCACAATAGCGCACGCATCGGGGCTGTCAGACATGCCATGAATAAAGGCACGGTCAATTTTGATGGTGTTGACCGTCAACTTTTGCAGATAAGCCAAGCTCGAATACCCAGTGCCAAAGTCATCCACAGCCAATGTCACCCCCAATTCCCGTAGCTGTTGCAATTCACGCAAAGCATAATCGACATCTTGCATGATGGCGCTCTCGGTGATTTCGAGTTCGAGTTGGGTTGCAGGGAAACGGCTGTCTTGCAAAATTGAGGCGACTTCTTCTGCCAAAGAACGGCCATTGGCGCGCGCCAGATCGAGTTGGCGGGCAGAGACATTGACCGCGATATTCAGCGATTGGCCACAAGCAATTTCCCACGCGTGGGCATCGTCAATCGCACGGCGAATTGCCCATAAACCGATGGCATCAATCATGCCGGTTTCTTCCGCCAAGCTCACAAACTGCCCCGGTGGGACTAAACCACGCTCAGGATGTCGCCAACGCAATAGCGCCTCTGCCCCCACAATACAACCGTGGCGCAAATCGACCTTGGGTTGATAAAACAGTTCGAGTTCATCGCGTTCAAGGGCATGACGTAATTCAGACTCTAAACTTTGCCGTTCGGCGACAAAAGCCTCTTGTTTGGGCTGGTAATTTTGGCAGGTAAAACGACTACCCGTGGGGCAGAAAGACAAGGCCAATGCAGCGCGGCGCAATAGGGTTGCGGATAAATTCCCATCCTCTGGAAGACGCACACTGCCCGCCCGCGCAATCAATAACAACTCATAATTGCGGATATACAGTGGCCGACACAGCACATCCTCCAGCCAGTGTAACTGTTGGCATACCATCTCCGGCAACACCACAATAAACTCGGCCCCGCCCCAATACGCCACAAAGCCATCACGCAGCTCAACCACATCTTGTAACCGCAAACCAAGCTCGCGCAAAATGCGTTCGCCAAAGTCATACCCTTCCAACGCATCAAGGCGGCGGTGACCTTCTAAAGACAGCAGAAAGAGACGATACGGAGGACAATCGGGGGTGGTGAGTAAGGTGTCTAAGTGATCAATAAAGGCGGTGCGGTTGGGGAGGGCGGTGACTGGATCGTGGCTGGCCATATACGCCAAACGCCGTTTGCGTTCCAATAACTGTCCAGTGCGTTCCACCACCAATTCTTCTAAGCGGGTATTTTGTCGTTGTCGCTCTCGATACAGTGCGCGGACTTCGAGCTGGTTGTGAATTCTTAATAAAACTTCGTAGGGCTCAAAGGGCTTGGTGACAAAGTCTCGGGCGCCATATTCTAGGGCTTTCAGCCGCGTTTCATTGTCGTTTTGCGCCGTCAGTACCAATACCGGTAAATAGTCTTCTTCGCCTTGGTGTTGCTGTAACAATTGCATTACACCATAGCCATCTAAGTACGGCATTCTGATATCAAGCAAGATCAAATCGAACGCCTGTCTTTGATGACGTGGCAAAACTTGTCGTGGGTCGCTTTCACTTTCCACTCGATCATAGCCAGCATCTTCTAATATCGCCTCTAACAAAGCGATATTGGCTAGGTTGTCATCAACAATCAGAATCCGCGAGTGGAGATAGGGTTGGCGTAGTTGGGACATAGTCGATTCAATCGGTTAATGTTCAGCCACCGGCAATGGGGTTGTGGTTGAGTAATTGGTTAATCGTGGCTAAGAGATGTGGAATATCAACCGGTTTGGTCAAATAAGCACTAAATGGGCTGTATGACTTTTTATGTTGGAACATGGCATTGGCTGTCAGTGCCACCAAAGGAATACGCCGTAACTGAGGATCGTTTTTACAGTGTTCTGCTGCTTCTTGTCCACTCATTTTAGGTAGATTCAAGTCTATCAGCATCAAATCGGGTTGTCTGATGCGTGCCAACGCCAATCCCGACTCCGCATCCACTGCGCTAATCAACTGCCAATCGGCTTGTTCGTGGAACACTTCTTCTAACAAAGCCAAATTCGCTGGATTGTCTTCGATATACAGAATGGTTTGTGCTTTGGCGGTGGCGGCGGTGGGATA